>CALVQA010000064.1 GCA_944354725.1 uncultured Clostridia bacterium | reverse complement strand
AAATGGCAAAGGCTAAGTACGACAACAGCAAGCCCCACGTTAACATTGGCACTATCGGCCACGTTGACCACGGCAAGACCACTCTGACCGCAGCTATCACTATGGTAATGGCGTGCAAAGGTCAGGCTCAGAAGATGAGATACGACGAGATCGACAAGGCGCCCGAAGAGAAGGCGCGCGGTATAACGATAAATACCGCTCACGTTGAGTATCAGACCGACAAGCGCCACTATGCGCACGTTGACTGCCCGGGACATGCCGACTACGTTAAGAACATGATCACCGGTGCCGCTCAGATGGACGGCGCCATCCTCGTAGTTGCAGCTACCGACGGTCCCATGCCCCAGACCCGCGAGCACATCCTGCTTGCCCGTCAGGTAGGCGTTCCCTACATCGTAGTGTTCCTCAACAAGTGCGACCAGATGGACGACCCCGAGCTTTTGGAGCTCGTTGAAATGGAGATCAGGGACGTGCTCAACCAGTACGGCTTCCCCGGCGACGATACCCCCATCATCCGCGGTTCCGCCCTCAAGGCTCTCGAAAAGGCGACCTCCGGCTGCCCCGACGCGGAAGTTCTTGCCGCTCCCGAATGCAAGTGCATCCTCGAGCTCATGGACATCATCGACGAGTATATCCCCACCCCTCAGCGCGATACCGATAAGCCCTTCCTTCTTCCCGTGGAAGACGTATTCACCATCTCCGGCCGCGGCACCGTTGCTACCGGCCGTGTAGAGCGCGGTGTTGCTCACGTCGGCGATCCCGCCGAGATCGTAGGTCTCATCGATAAGCCCGTCGGCACCGTTATAACCGGTCTCGAGATGTTCCACAAGAGCGTTGACGAAGCTATCGCAGGCTTCAACATCGGCGCGCTTCTCCGCGGTATCGACCGTAAGGGCATCGAAAAGGGCCAGGTTCTCGCTAAGCCCGGCACCGTTAAAACGGCTACCAAGTTCGAGGCTCAGGTATACGTCCTCAAGGCAGAAGAGGGCGGCCGTCACACTCCTTTCTTCAACCACTATCGTCCTCAGTTCTTCATCAGGACTACCGACGTTACCGGTTCCATCGATCTCCCCGCAGGCACCGAAATGGTTATGCCCGGCGACCATGTGACCATCACCGTAGAGCTCATCAAGCCCGTTGCGGTTGAAGAAAAGCTCAAGTTCGCTATCCGTGAAGGCGGCAGGACCGTAGGTTCCGGCGTTATCTCCAAGGTTCTCGGCTAATAGCGGGCAAAAAATATGTTCTGCCTTAGGAAAGTTCCTTTCCGTCGGGCACATACATGCAATAAGTTCAAAAGGCGGGAGTTGCTCCCGCCTTATCTTTTTATACGCCCGTTTCAGGCTTTTCGAATGCCGCCTCATTTCAGGTCACGCGTTTGCGGTACGCGCGCGTCGCCGCGCCGCAGGTGCGGGATGTTTTGCGGCCGCGCGCGCCGCCACGGGCGGTGCAAAGTTATATAAACAAAAAACATGGCAAAAGCCTATGCTTCTGCCATGTTTTATTTCTGTCTGTCATCGGGTGCCGCTGCGGCGCGGAATTCGCACCACTGTTTGAGCGTGCAGTTCCCGCAGTCGGGCCTTTGCGAGTGGCACACCCTTCTGCCGTGGTATATAAGCCAGTGGTGCGCGCGCGACCACATTTCCCGCGGGATGGCCTCGTTGAGTTGCAATTCCGTTTTTTCGGGCGTTTTTGCGTGCGCCAGCCCAAGCCTGTTGGAAACGCGGAAGACGTGCGTGTCTACCGCTATGGCGTCGCCGCCGAATGCCACGGCATACACCACGTTGGCCGTCTTTTGCCCCACTCCGGCGAGCTTTTTAAGGTCTTCGTGCGAGGAGGGCACTTCTCCGCCGAATTTTTCTATTATGTCGCGGCTGGCCGAAAGTATGTGCGCCGCTTTGTTGTGATAGAACCCGCAGGAGAAGATGTATTTTTCAAGCTGTTCCTGCGTGAGCGAAAGCATCTTTTCGGGAGTGTCGTATGTTTTGAACAGCTCCGCCGTCACCTTGTTCACGCGCTCGTCGGTGCATTGCGCGGAGAGCATCACCGCAACGAGCAGTTCGTACGGGCTCCCGAATCGCAGTGCGGGCGCCGCCTCGGGGTATAGGCGGGCGAGCTCTTCCAGAATTTTTGTTTTTGTGTCGTCCATAAAAAAATTTTATCACAATTCGCGTCCGTTTGCAAACATATTTTGCGTGCGGGCGGCAGCGCGCGCCGCGTTGCGCTATAATTTTTTTATGCGGTATCCTCCGTAGCTCGGCGTTACGGCAAAGTATCCGTAAAACGCCGTAAAGTTTGCGCGCGCAATGCTCGTCTTTGCCGCGCCCGCCATGGCGGAGGGAAATTTTACCGAAAAGCCGCAGCCGAGTTTAAGTTCGGTAGGCGTCGCGACGACCGTCGCCGCGACCCCGCGCGCGCACAGCATCGCCTTGCACTCTACGGCCTGAGTGCGCGAGCGGAACACCGCCAAAATTTCCGTCATATTTGTCTGTCTCTCTCGTATATATTTAAAGTAAGCCTGTCGCGGCGCGGACGGCTGTGTACAAGCCCCGCCGCCGCGCCGCGTTTGCGGCATAGGGCGAAACCGTGTAACGATATGCAGCAAAGGGGGATGTTTGGGGGATGATATACTTCGATAACGCCGCCACGGGCGGCTTCAAACCGCAGAGCGTGCTGTCCGCAGTGGCGGCGGCGCTCAAGATGTGCGCAAATCCGGGGCGCAGCGGGCACAGGCTCTCGGTAGCGTGTTCGGAGCGGGTGTATGCCTGCCGCAGGCAGCTGTGCGAGTTCTTCGGCGGCAGCTCATGCGACCGCACCATATTCACGAAGAACTGCACGGAGGCGCTCAACATAGCTCTGCTCGGCGCTCTCCGTCCGGGCGACAAAGTCGTCGCCACGTTTGCCGAGCACAATTCGGTGCTCCGTCCGCTTCAGCACCTCGAAGATTCGGGCGTGCGGGTGGAGCTCGCTCCGCTCAACGGCGCGGGCGAAGTGGACGTGGCGGCTCTCGCCTCCATGGTGCGCGCGGATACCAGGGCGGTGGTGGTAACTCTCGCCTCGAACGTAACGGGCTCCTCGCCCTGCATAAAAAAGCTGCGCTCGGCAATACCGCCGCGCACGTTGCTCGTCTGCGACGGCGCCCAGGCGTGCGGGCACATCCCCGTGAACATGAAGGAGCTGGGGATAGACGCCCTCTGCGTCGCGGGGCACAAGGGCATGTATGGCATACAGGGCAGCGGCGCGCTGCTCTTCTCCGAACGGCTCGACCCCCGCCCCATAATGTTCGGCGGGACGGGCAGCGAGAGCTTCAATCTCAACATGCCCGATTTTTTCCCCGACAGGCTGGAGAGCGGCACCGTCAACTATCCCGCCATAGTTTCGCTTGCGGAGGGAGTGCTCTATCTGTGCTCGCATTTCAACGAGGAGCGCGACAAGCTCTTCCATCTCTGCGCCATGCTGCACGAGGGGTTGGGCGCCCTGCCGTCAGTAAGGCTGTATTCCCGCCCCAACTACGTCGGCATAGCCGCCTTCGCCGTGGAAGGAATGCCTTCGGAGCAGGCAGCCTATCGGCTTTCGGAGGAGAGCTCGGTGTGCGTGCGCGGCGGCCTGCATTGCGCCCCGCTCATGCACGAAGCGCTCGGCACTTCGGAATGCGGGCTGGTACGCGCTTCGCTGTCGCCCTTCAATACCGAGCGCGAGATAGAGCTGTTCATAACGGCGCTGCGCGCCCTGCAAGGCGGACGGGCGCCCCGTTAAATGCGTTTGAGCCTTGCTATTATGCTCTTTAGTTTCTGCCTTCTGAACCCGTCCAACGACGGCGCCGTCAGAGCGTAAAAATTGTCGAGGTCGTCGTTGGTGAGCGTCCCGTCGCGCTTGCCGCGCTCGGCTTCGGCGATTATCGCCTTCATTATGTCGGCGCCGCTCTTGCCCTGCATGGAAGCCGCAACGCTCTTTATAAGGTTTACGCCCTTGTCGTTTTCAAATTTGCCGTCGGCGCCGTTTTCGTCGGAAAAACTTTTAAAATCTTTCACGCAGACCTCCGCATATAATATATTAATATCAATCTATGCGGCGGTAAATAAATATGCAACTGTTTCTCATTCTCGCGCTGCTGATGTGCGGCGGCAGGGGGGAAGGCGCCGAGTTTTTAAAAAAGTTCGGGCCGGTTTTGCGTTCGGTCGGCGGCGAAGAGGTCAAGGCTGCGCTCGACAGCGCCGAGGAGCTGAGCGAAGTGATTTCCGCGTTCGGCGGCGCGGCTTCCGGCGGCGGAGGGGACAGAGCGAAGGGGGCGCAGCCGCCTGAAAGCGGCGGGAAAGAGCCGCCGTGCGGCCGGACGGCCTGCGGGACGGAGGCCGACGGGCAAAACGCCATGGCGGGCGGCGCGCCCGGCATGTTCCCGCTCGAGCCGGTGTCGGAGATAGCCGACGGTAAGATACTGTATCACCTCGCGCGGTATCTGTACGAGGAGGGCGCGGCCCGTCGTGCAGGAGGATGACGCGCCGCCGAAAGACCGCTCAAGGGTGCGCGTAAGCGGCCGGATGCGTGCCTGCATGGGTGTGAGGGCACGGCGGTATACCATATATTGTGTGCCTTTTACGGCGTTTTGCCGGATTGCGAAAAATCGTCAAACTTTTTGATTTTTTTCGGATTTTTGCTTGACTTATTTGAGGACTTTTGATATCATATAAAAGCTGTCGTTAGGGCAGCTTAGTTTTTCTCTTTGAGAAAGACAAAAAAGGCGCTTTAGCGCCTTCAGCGAAGATTGACAACTGCATAGGAAAAGAAAACAAGTACAAAAGGCAATTTACAGATTGATTTTGGTTAATACGAGTAAAGAAAGCGGACAATTTTGTTTGGTTTCGAACTGTGAAAGATTGAAATT
>CALVQA010000063.1 GCA_944354725.1 uncultured Clostridia bacterium | reverse complement strand
CACCAAGGCCACCCTCGTCACCACGCCGTGGCAGCAGCTCTCCGGCAGGGAGATACTCGCCGCCATGGAGCACAGCGAAACGCTCGCCGAACAGCTCGAGAGCTTAAGGCGCGACGCCGCCGAGCGCAGCGAACACGACCATGAGCATGAGCACGAACATGACCATGAGCACGAGCATGAGCATGAGCATGAGCATGAGCACGAACATTGCCATCACGACCACGACCACGAACACGAGTGCGGATGCGGCCATCACCATCACGCCGACGAGGTGTTCGAGAGCTGGGGCGCCGAAACGGCAAAGAGCTATTCGGCGGACGAGCTCAGGGCCATACTTTCGCAGCTCGTCAACGCCGTGGAATACGGCACGGTGCTGCGCGCAAAGGGCATAGTGGCGGGCAAAGGCGGCAAGTGGCTGCATTTCGACTACAACCCCGGCGAGCCCGACGTGCACGAGGGCGCCGCCGCATATACCGGCAGGCTGTGCGTGATAGGCAGCAAGCTTGACAGGGAGGAGCTGGCGGAGCTCTTCGGAGTGTAACGGGCCCGCAGATTTTTACGGGCGGCATGGCCGCGGCATCGCTTGCGAAACACTTGCGCCCGAACGGTGATTTTTATGTCGGAAGAAATATCGGTATACATGTTCCTCGGCTTTTTGGAGTCGGGCAAAACAAAATTCATCCGGGAGACGCTGGAAGATCCGCGGATGGAGAACGGCGAAAACACCCTCGTGCTCGTCTGCGAGGAGGGGGAGGAGGAGTACGACCCTCGCCTCTTCAAGGTGAAAAACGTCGCCGTCGAGTATCTCGAAAGCGAGTCCGAGCTCACGCAGCAAAACCTTACCGCGCTCGCAAACAGGCACAAGTGCGGCAGGGTGCTGGTGGAGTACAACGGCACGTGGCTGTTGCAGTCGTTTTTCGACGCGATGCCCGAGGACTGGGTGATAAACCAGATGATGACCTTCTTCGATTCGGCCACGTTTTTGAATTACAACCGCAACATGCGCCAGCTCGTGTACGATAAGATCCAACTCACGCAGATGGTGGTGTTCAACCGCTTCAAGGGCGGGTATGAAAAGAACGAGTTCCACAAGGTGGTGCGCGCAATCTCCCGCAGGCCCGACATTGTTTACGAATATATCGGGGGCAAGGCCGAGTTCGACGATATAGAGGATCCGCTCCCCTTCGACGTGAACGCGCCCGTCATAGAGATAGAGGACGGCGACTTCGCACTCTTCTACCGCGACATATCCGAAAAATTGCAGGAGTATATCGGCAAAACGGTGCGCTTCAAGGGCATGGCCGCGGTAAACAAAAAGGTCCCCGCGGGGCACATAGTGCTCGGCCGCTATATAATGACGTGTTGCGAGGCCGATATCGCCTACGACGGCTTCGCCGTAAAGTGCGGCAAGCTCGCCGAAAGCGTAAAAACGCGCGACTGGCTCACCGTCACGGGCAAGGTCATGTATGAATACAGTTCGGTGTACCGCTCTCGCGGGCCGGTGATAATCGCCGAAAAGCTGGAGCCCGCGGAGAAGCCCGAGCAGGAAGTGGCCACATTTTACTAAATAAGTTCACAAAAATGCCGCGCAGGCCGTGCGCGGCATTTTTCGTGAGTTTTAGGGGCCTTCTCGCGCGGCGAGCGGAAAAGTTCCGCCGCGCTCGGGCACCGTAAACGCCTTGTTTTTGCGTTTGCTCATCTTCCAACGCGCAAACAGCGCATATGTGCTGTTTGCAGAAGCGCGTTGCTCGTCCCTCTTTGCGCAATCATAAGGGCCCACATAGCATATAATTGCGCAAATTCACCCTTGGTGAGCCTGCTGCCGCAGCAAACAGGGTCTTTCTGCGCAAGGAAACCTTGCTTGAAACGTAGATTATTTTAAGTAAACTCCCTCAAATCTTCCGCGCGCTCCGGCTTGCCCCCCCCTTGACTAAGGGGGGGGGAATTAAAGGGGGGATTTTGCTCGCTTGCGAAAGGCGCTTATGATCGGGCCTTAATTATTTAAAAACGCCGCCGCGGCTCAAAGCCGCGGCGGCCGTCGCTTATGTTTGCCTGCGTCGGGCGCAAAATTTCACATAAATTTTTTATCCGCGCGCGGCGGCTTTCCGCCGCAAAGTGTTATAAACTAACAAAATTCAGGTAAAAGACGAACAAATTTCGGGTATAAGAAAATATTATAGAACTTAAACAAAAAATTTGTACTCCTTCCGCGCGCGGCGCGTCGGGCGGAAAATGAGGGGGGTTGCGCCTAAATATTGAATATTTTGCCGAACTTCCGTCAATATATTGTGGGGCGGCGGGGGCTTTGCCCTCAAAAGGCGCCCGTTGGCAAAAAACAGCGCGAAACGGCGGCAAAACGGCCGAAAAAAGCCCAAAAATGCCGCAAAAAGTTGTTTTCAAACGCTTGACAAAAGGGCGGGCGTCTACTATAATAGTCGAGCGTGTTAAAAAGGTGCGTATGGGTTGAGGCGTAAAGTTACTGCAAAACCCGCCGTTTAAGCCGCGGCGGACAGATAATTTACGCTGACAAATGTCGGGGCGCGACTCCGGCGACTAACCGTGGCTTTTTCTTTTTGCGCCGAAATGTCGGCTTTTTTTATTGATAAGCCGCGATACGCACGGCTAAGTTGACACAATTTTATAACACTCTATCAGTTAGTATAAAAAAGGAGAATTGCAATGGCAGGACAGAAAATCAGGATCAAACTTGCGGCATACGACCACGAGCTCGTAGACCTCGCCGCGTCGAGGATAGTCGAAACGATGAAGAAGAGCGGAGCCAAGATCTCCGGCCCCATCCCCCTTCCCACCGAAAGGGAGATAGTTACCATCCTCCGCTGCCCTCACAAATACAAGGACAGCCGCGAACAGTTCGAACAGCGCACCTACAAGAGGATAATCGACATATACACCCCCAACGCAAAGTTGCTCGATACCGTCCACCTGCCCGCAGGCGTAGATATCAAGATAAAATTATAAGTCCGCCTGCCTTCATATATACTTCGCATAGCGGTGTTGCGCTGTGGCAACCTTCAGTCATTTACGCTTAAGTGAACTCCTTCAGGTTTTCCTCGCGCGCCTTGTTCTGCTCGTATCTATGAAGTCATTATTGGCAGGTTTCGCTGCGCTAAAAGATTTTTCTATACCATATAATATATATTCAAAACAGTTTTCAATACTCTACGTCGTCAAGACGACGGGGCGCACCGCACCGAGGTGTTCGAGTGCGCCGCGGCGCGACCTGGCGGCGCGGTATTATCCATAAAATAAATCGGAGGAACTTTATCAATGAATAAAGCAATCATCGGCCGTAAGGCAGGCATGACGCAGGTCTTCACGGCAGAAGGCAAGGTCATCCCCGTAACCGTCATCGAAGCGGGCCCTTGCCCCGTCGTTCAGATCAAAACTGTTGAAAAAGACGGCTACGCCGCTTTGAAACTCGGTTTTGACGAAACGAGCGAAAAGAGCCTCAACAAGCCCGAGCTCGGTCAGTTCAAAAAGGCCGGCGTAAAGCCCTGCAAGGTGTTAAAGGAATTCAGGCTGGCAGATCTCTCCGCCTACAGCGTGGGCGGCGAAGTCAAGGCCGACGTGTTCGCCGCGGGCGACAGGGTAGACGTGCACGGCGTTACGAAGGGCCACGGCTTTTCGGGCGTCATCAAAAGGTGGAACCAGCACAGGCTCAAGGAAACACACGGCGTAGGCCCCGTTCACAGGGAGCCCGGCTCCATGGGCGCGAACAGCACTCCTTCCAGGGTGTTCAAAAACAAGCGCCTTCGCGGCCATTACGGCGTGGAGAACGTTACCATCCAGAACCTCGAAGTTGTGAGAGTAGACGTTGCAAGAAATTGCATTCTTATAAAGGGTTCCGTTCCCGGACCCGAGGGCAGCGTCGTTACCATTAACGATACCGTTAAATAAGGAGAAAGAAGATGCCCAGCGTAAAAGTATATAAGATGGACGGCACCGAAGCCGGCACCATGGAATTAAGCGAAAAGGTTTTCGGGGCGGAATATAACGAGGCCCTCATTCATCAGGCGGTAGTGACCCGCCTTGCCAACGAAAGGCAGGGCACCAAGTCGACGCTCACCCGCACGGAAGTAAGGGGCGGCGGCCGCAAGCCCTGGAGGCAGAAGGGCACGGGCAACGCCCGTCAGGGTTCCATAAGGGCGCCCCAGTGGATAAAGGGCGGCGTGGTGTTCGCACCCAAGAGCCGCGATTTCTCCAAGGACATGAACAAAAAGGCCAAGGCGGCGGCGCTCGTTTCGGCGCTCTCCAAAAAGGTCGCCGACGGCGAGCTCATCGTCGTGGAGAGCCTCTCCGTCAAGGAGGGCAAGACCAAGGAGATGGTGGCGTTCAAAAACGCGCTCGCCCTCGACAAATCGGCCGTTGTGGTCATGGACAACGACGACAGCCTCGTGATCCGCGCCGCAAAGAACATCCAAAAGTTCTCCACCCTCCCCGTGGCTCAGATATCCACGTACGAGGTGGTGGCAAACAGCAAGGTAGTCCTCACCAAAGAGGCCGTTAAGAAAATAGAGGAGGTTTACGGAGAATAATGTTAGCCGAAGACATCATCATAAGGCCCCTCTTGACCGAAAAGGGCTACGACGGCATTGCCGATAAGAAATACAGCTTCGTCGTTGCAAAATCGGCGAACAAGACAGAGATAAAACTTGCGGTCGAAAAGCTGTTCGGCGTTCAGGTAGAGAGCGTGAACACGGTAAACTGCAAGGGCAAACTCAAGAGGATGGGCAGGAACGCAGGCTTCACGCCCGACTATAAAAAGGCGATCGTTCAGCTCAAGGCTGATTCCAAGGCGATCGAGTTCTTCGCCTCATTGTCGTAAAGGAGGAAGCAAAAAATGGCAGTTAAGAGATATAAGCCCACATCGCCGGCGCGCCGTTTCATGACGGTGAGCGCGTATACCGAACTTTCCGGCGACAAACCCGAAAAGAGCCTCCTGCACGATAAGCGCAAAACGGGCGGCAGGAACAACATGGGCAGGATAACCGTTCGCCACATAGGCGGCGGCAATAAGATAAAGTACAGAGTAGTCGACTTCAAGCGCAACAAAGACGGCGTTCCCGCAACGGTAAAGTCCATCCAGTACGACCCCAACCGTTCGGCGCACATCGCGCTCCTTGCGTATGCCGACGGCGAAAAGAGGTATATCCTCGCGCCCGTGGGCCTCAACGTTGGCGACAAGGTGCTCTCCGGCGCCGGCGCCGACATTAAGGCGGGCAACGCGCTTCCCCTTTCGGAGATCCCCGTAGGTACCGTCGTTCACGCCATAGAGATGCAGCCGGGCCGCGGCGCGCAGATAGCCAGGGCCGCAGGCATATCCGCCCAGATAATGGCAAAGGAGGGCGCTTACGCCACCCTTAAGATGCCTTCGGGCGAAATGAGGCTCATCCCCGTAAAGTGCAAGGCGACCATCGGCCAGGTGGGCAACCTCGAACACGAGATAATCCATCTCGGCAAGGCGGGCAAGACCCGTTACCTCGGCACCCGTCCCACCGTGCGCGGCTCGGTAATGAACCCCAACGACCACCCTCACGGCGGCGGCGAGGGCAAGAGCCCCGTAGGCCACGCAGGCCCTATGACCCCTTGGGGCAAGCCTGCTCTCGGCTATAAGACGAGAAAGAAGAAGAACACCTCTTCCAAGTTCATATTAAAGAGGATAAATTAAGGAGGATATAGGAAATGTCGAGAAGCGTTAAAAAGGGACCTTTCGCCGAAGCGCGCCTCATGTCGAGGATAGAGGCCATGAACGCCGCCGGTGAAAAGAAGGTCGTTAAAACGTGGTCAAGGGCTACCACTATATTCCCCCAGATGGTAGGTCACACCATCGCCGTATACGACGGGCGCAAGCACGTTCCCGTGTACGTCACCGAAGACATGGTAGGCTGCAAGCTCGGCGAGTTCGCGCCCACCCGCACGTTCAAAGGTCACGCGGCAAAGACCACCAAGAAGTAAGGAGAAGAGTTATGGCAAGCAACATGAACAAAAAGGTTGAAAAGATTGCCGCGAACAGGGACAACCGCCCCTATGCCACGGCAAAGTATATAAGGATCTCTCCCTACAAGGTGAGGACGGTGCTCGCCCTCATAAGGGGCAAGAGCGTTGAGGAAGCCGAAGCCATACTTACCTATTGCAACAAGGGCGGCTCGGAAGAGGTCAAAAAGGTGCTTCTTTCGGCAGCGGCCAATGCCGAACACAACAAGGGCATGGACAGGGGCGACCTTGTCGTTGCCGAGGCGTTCGCAAACGGCGGCCCCCACCTTAAAAGGATGCAGCCCGTATCCAAAGGGCGCGGCAGGGCGATCTTAAAGAGGACCAGCCACATCACCGTCATCTTAGACGCGAAGAACATTTAAGGAGAGCATGTATGGGACAGAAAGTTAATCCTCACGGTTTAAGGGTAGGCGTCATCAAGGCCTGGGATACCCAGTGGTATGCCGATAAAAAAGATTTCGCCAAGCACCTCAAGGAAGACAACGTGATACGTACCTTCCTTAAAAAGAAATATTACGACGCGGCCATAAGCAAGATAACGCTCGTGCGCGCCGCGAACAAAGTGGAAGTGACCATATACACCGGCCGTCCCGGCGTGCTCATCGGCAAGGGCGGTTCGGAGATAGACGTCATCAAAAAGGCGCTCTCCAAGCTCACCAAGGGCAAGGTGATAATAATAAACGTCAAAAAGGTCGAAAAAGTCGATCAGGACGCCCAGCTCGTGGCCGAATCGGTGGCCGCGCAGCTCGAAAAGCGCGTGTCTTACAGGCGCGCCGTAAAACAGCAGATATCCAAAGTGTCCAAATCGGGCGTGAAGGGCGTTAAGATAACCGTATCGGGCAGGCTCGACGGCAGGGAAATAGCCGGCAGCGAGAGCTACCACGAAGGTTCCATCCCCCTTCAGACCATCCGCGCGGACATCGATTACGGCTTTGCGGAAGCGCACACCACGTTCGGCGTGCTCGGCATCAAGTGCTGGATATACAAGGGCGAAGTGCTTTCAGGCTCCAAAAAGCTCATAATCTCAGACGGAGGCGAAGAGTAAAATGTTAATCCCCAAGAGAGTTAAAAGAAGAATGCAGCATCGCGGCAAGATCCGCGGCCGCGCGCACAAGGGCAACAAGATAGCCTACGGCGAATACGGCCTGGTAGCCGAAGAGGGCGGCAGGATAACTTCCAATCAGATAGAGGCCGCCCGTGTGGCGATGACCAGGTTCATCAAGCGCGGCGGCAAGGTGTGGATAGACATATTCCCCCACAAGCCCATAACCAAGCACCCCGCCGAATCCCGTATGGGTTCGGGCAAGGGCTCGGTAGAATACTGGGTCGCCATCGTCAAGCCCGACAGAGTGATGTTCGAAATGGCGGGCGTATCCGAAGACGTGGCGAGGGAGGCAATGCGCCTTGCGGGCCACAAGCTGCCCATAAAGTGCAAGTTTGTCAAGAAAGAGGCCGCTGCACCCGCAGCGGAAGGCGGTGAAGCTAATGAAAGCTAAGGAAATAGTCAATCTGAGCGACGCGGAACTCAACGCAAAGCTGCAGGAGCTCAAGACCGAGCTCTTCAACCTGCGTTTCCGCCACGCGAGCGGTCAGCTCGATAACCCCCTCTCGATAAACCTCGTAAAGAAGGATATCGCCAGGGTGAATACCGTAATACGCGCAAGGCAGCTGAGAGGTTAAGGAGTAGAAAATGGAAAGAACTACGCTCAGAAAGGAAAGGACGGGCATTGTCGTTTCGGATAAGATGGATAAAACGGTGGTAGTAGCCGTGACCGAAAAGAGCAAGCACCCCCTCTATAAAAAGACGATAACCAAGACGACCAAGTTCAAGGCTCACGACGAAGAGAACGCGTGCGGCGTGGGCGACAAGGTCAGGATAGTAGAGACGCGCAAACTCTCCAAAGACAAGAACTGGAGGGTGGCGGAGATAGTGGAAAAGGCCAAGTAATCGCGGCGTATCCCGCCGTGCGGGACTTTTCGTACGGTCAAGAGTATTTTTCATGATTGCACCCCGCCGGCCAAGGCGCGTCCGCAGCTTCGCGCTCCGCGGTAAAAGAGGCGGCAAGCGCGCGCGGCGGAGCAATCCGCTGAAAAAACATCCACGGGATCGGGCAGCCCGAAGGGCGGGATCCCTGTGGATCCGTTGTAATTCATAAATAAGGAGAATTTATATGATACAACCCCAGACGAGGCTCAAGGCGGCCGACAACAGCGGCGCCAAAGAGCTCATGTGCATAAAGGTGCTGGGCGGCAGTTTCAGAAAGACGGGCAACATCGGCGACGTTATAGTTTGCTCGGTAAAAACGGCCACACCCGGCGGCGCCGTCAAAAAGGGCGACGTGGTAAAGGCGGTCATCGTGCGCACTTCCAAGGGAATAAGGCGCGACGACGGCACTTATATCAGATTCGACGACAACGCGGCTGTCATTATCGGCCAGAACAAGGAGCCGAGGGGCACCCGTATCTTCGGGCCGATAGCAAGGGAACTGAGAGAGAAGAACTACATGAAGATAATCTCCCTCGCCCCCGAAGTTCTTTAAGGAGAGGTTAAGCTATGAACGTAAAATTGAATGATAATGTTCTGGTTATCACCGGTAAGTATGCGGGCAAGCAGGGCAAAGTGATCGCCACTTCTCCCAAGAACGGCAAGGTAACCGTAGAGGGCGTTAATATACAGCACAAAACGCAGAAGGCGCGCCGCGGCAACGAAGTTTCCAAAATAGTTGAAAAAGAGGGCGCCATCGACGTTTCAAACGTAATGGTCATCTGCCCCGCGTGCGACAAGGCCGTAAGGGTAAAGAGCGGCGAAGCGGGCGGCAAGCGCGTGCGCGTGTGCCCCAAGTGCGGCGCCGTGCTCGACAAGGCATATGCCGGCAAGAAGGGCAAGGAAGTCAAAAAGGAAGAGCCCAAAAAGCGCACGAGAAAGCGCGCGGCCAAGGCCGAAGCGGCCGAACAGGCACAGGAAGACAAGGCTGAGGAGTAAGGTGAACGAATATGGCAAAGAATGCAGAAAATACAGCAAAGAAAGAGGTTGCGGCAAAGCCCGCGGCAGAAAAAGTGTATAAGAGCAGAGTAGCCAAGCAGTATGCGGAAGAGGTCGTTCCCTACCTCGTCAAAAAGTTCGGCTACACCAACGTCATGCAGGTACCCAAGCTGGTAAAGATAGTCATCAATACCGGCCTCGGCGACATAAAGGACAACGCAAAGTCCATTCAGATCACCCAGGGCGAGATAAAGCAGATAACAGGACAGCAGCCCATACTCACCAAGGCCAAAAAGTCGGTCGCTAACTTCAAGGTGCGCGAAGGCATGACCGTGGGCATCAAGGTAACGCTGCGCGGCAAGATGATGTACGACTTCTTCGATAAGCTCGTATCCATCGCCCTTCCCCGCGTGCGCGACTTCCGCGGCGTTCCCACCGACAGCTTCGACGGGCGCGGCAACTATTGCATGGGCCTCAAAGAGCAGCTCATATTCCCCGAGATCCAGTACGACCAGGTGGAGAAGATCCGCGGCATGGACGTAAGCATAGTGACCACCGCAAAGACCGACGAAGAAGCGAGAGAGCTTTTAAGGGCCATGGGAATGCCCTTCAAGAGGTAAGGAGATAAAAGTATGGCAAAGAAGTCTATGATAAACAAGCAGCAGAGACCTGCAAAATTTTCCACCAGGGCATACACCAGGTGCTCCATCTGCGGCAGGCCGCACGCCGTGCTCCGCAAATACGGCATCTGCCGTATCTGCTTCAGGAACCTTGCATACAAGGGCGAGATACCCGGCGTTAAAAAGTCGAGCTGGTAAGGAGGTGCAAAAATGACCGATCCCATAGCAGATATGCTCACGCGCGTAAGGAACGCGCTCATGGTTAACAAAGAGACGGTGGAGATACCTTCTTCCAACATGAAGAAAGCCATCGCAGACATAATGCTTGCAGAAGGTTTCGTTTCCGACGTAAAGCTCGTCGAAGACGGCTTCAACGGCAAGCTGGTTATAACGCTCAAATATGCGGGCAAGAAGCAGCCGGTAATAAACGGCCTCAAGAGGGTCTCCAAGCCCGGCCTGCGCACCTATGCGGGCGTTGAGAACATGCCCAAGGTGATGAACGGCATGGGTATTGCCGTTATATCCACCAACAAGGGCATAATGACCGATAAGCAGGCAAAGGCCGCGAACGTTGGCGGCGAAGTGCTCTGCTACATCTGGTAAGGAGGTTCAGGCATGTCGAGAATAGGTAAATTACCCGTGGCCCTGCCCGCAGGCGTAAGCGTCTCCTTCGAAGGCGGCGTCATAACCGTTAAGGGCGCAAAGGGCACCCTCACCCAGAAGGTAGCCGGCGACATCGATATCAAAGTCGAGGGCAACGAAGCGCTCGTGCTCAAAAAGCACGACGTAAAAGAGCTCGAGGCCATGCACGGCCTCTACAGGGCGCTCCTCCACAACATGGTGGTCGGCGTTACCGAAGGCTATAAAAAGAGCCTCAAGGTAAACGGCGTAGGCTGGAAGGTGGCAAAGCAGGGCAACAAAGTCGTGCTCAACGTAGGCTTTTCCCACCCCGTAGAGTTCGCCGAACCCGCCGGCATCAAGCTCGAGTGCCCCGGCCCCAACGAGATAACCGTTACGGGCATCGACAAGGCGCTCGTAGGCCAGACCGCGGCAGACATAAGGAACATAAGGGTCCCCGAGCCCTACCACGGCTACGGCATCGCTTACAGCGACGAAGTGATAGAGCGCAAGGAAGGCAAGACGGGAGGCAAGGGCAAGAAATAATTTCGGGTAAACGCGCCCCGGGCCCGGGGCATATCCGAAGGACGGACCGCGCGTGCGGTCGATTGCTCAAAGGAGATTCAAAATGATTAAGATGATAGATAAAAACACCGAGCGTAAGCGCCGCCACGAGCGCGTGAGGAAAAAGATCTCGGGCACGGCGGAAGCCCCCCGCTTCTGCGTATACCGCAGCCTCAACCACATCTACGTTCAGGTGATAGACGACGTCAAGGGCACAACGCTCGTTTCCGCGTCTACCATGGAAAAGGAGCTTAAAGCTCAGGCCGAAAAACTCACCAAGACCGAGGCGGCCAAACTCGTAGGCAAAACGGCAGGCGAGAGGGCTCTTTCCAAGGGCATCAAGGAAGTCGTATTCGACAGGGCCGGCTACCTGTACACCGGCAGGGTACAGGCCGTGGCCGAAGGCGCAAGGGAAGCCGGACTCAATTTCTAAGGAGCAGCAAAATGGAAGAAAGGAAAGAAAGACCTGCAAGAAGGGAATCGAGATTCAAGAGGGCCGAAGACGACGGCACCATAAAAAAGCTCATACAGGTAAACAGGGTATCCAAGACCGTTAAAGGCGGCCGCAACATGCGCTTCGCGGCGCTCGTCGTAGTCGGCGACGGCAAGGGCTCCATCGGCTGCGGCGTGGGCAAGGCAAAGGAAGTGCCCGAAGCCATCGAAAAGGCCACGTCCCAGGCGAAGAAGAATATGTTCAAGGTAAACGTGAAGGATACTTCCATCCCCCACACCGTTACCGGCATATTCGGCAGGGGCAAGGTGCTCATGATGCCCGCCGCCGAAGGTACCGGCGTTATAGCGGGCGGTCCCGTGCGTGCCGTTATGGAAGCGGCCGGCATAAAGGATATCCGCACCAAGTCGCACGGCACCAACAACCCCATAAACTGCGTAAAGGCAGCCATAGAGGGCCTGAGGGAACTCAAGACCGCAGAGCAGATAGCTGCCGCGCGCGGCAAGACGGCGGAAGAGATTTTAGGTTGATCGGAGGGACGCAATGGTAAAGGTAACTTTAATAAAAAGCCCGAGCAACGAGGTAAAGTCGGTAAAGGCGACGGTAGCCGCACTCGGCCTTAAAAAGATCCGTTCCGAAAAGGTGTTCGAAGAGAACCCCGCCATAATGGGCCAGATCAAAAAGGTGGAATACCTTTTGAAGGTCGAAAAGGTTTAAGGAGGCTCGACCGCAATGAGAATAGATACTTTATCCCCTGCAGAGGGTTCCAAAAAAGCAGTAAAAAGGCTGGGCCGCGGCATAGGCAGCGGCACGGGCAAGACGAGCGGCAAGGGCCACAAGGGCCAGTGGGCGCGTTCGGGCGGCGGCGTCCGCCCCGGATTCGAAGGCGGCCAGATGCCCATCGCCAGGCGCATACCCAAGAGGGGTTTCCACAACAAGTGGGCAAAGACCTATCTTATAATAAACCTCTCCCAGCTTGCAGACGTGCCCGCGGGCACGGTGGTAGACTACGATTACGTAGCCGAAAACAAACTCGCCAAGATGGTAAAGAACAATTCGGGGCTCAAAGTCCTCGGCAACGGCGAGCTTAAAAACGCGATAACCGTTAAGGCGGCTAAATTTTCGGAGACCGCCAAAGCGGCAATCGAAAAGGCAGGCGGCACGGCGGAAGTCCTGTAATTCATTTCGCGGCGAACAATTCGCCGCAAAGGGGTAAAAATGTTTGAAACAATAATAAATTGTTTTAAAGTCAAGGAAATCCGCAAAAAGATATGGATAACGCTGCTTCTTTTGCTGGTTTTCAGATTAGGGTGTTACATTCCCGTGCCCGGCATTGATTCGGAGATATTCGGCAACGCTATAGCGAACTACGACTTTTTGGAACTGATGTCGTCGATCACGGG
The DNA here is from genome assembly GCA_944354725.1 of uncultured Clostridia bacterium. GTDB lineage: Bacteria > Bacillota > Clostridia > Christensenellales > Borkfalkiaceae > Coproplasma. The sequence continues at coordinate 396 of CALVQA010000063.1, read as the reverse complement.
TTCTTCGCTGTCCAACGCGACGCTGTTCGCGCTCGGCATAAGCCCGTACATCAACGCATCCATTATAATCCAGCTTTTAACGGTAGGCATACCCGCGCTCGAACGCCTCTCCAAACAGGGCGAAGAGGGCCGCAAAAAGATAGCCCAGATAACGCGTTATGTCACCATCGCACTCGCCATAGCTCAGGCTATAGGCATAATAGTAAACATCGCCATCAATAACGAAGACGGCAGCGCGCTCAGGCTGGTAATGTTCGGCGGCGGCGAAGGCGGTCTTTTGTCCGACGAAGCGGCCACGTGGCTCGCAGGCATATTCCTCGTTGTCGTATACACCGCGGGCGCCATGCTCGTGATGTTCATCGGCGAAAGGATAACCGAATACGGCATCGGCAACGG
>CALVQA010000062.1 GCA_944354725.1 uncultured Clostridia bacterium | reverse complement strand
GCAAAAAGTTTTAAGGCGTCCCGCGTTTCGGCCAGCGTTTTATCGCAAGAGCGGACCTTTTCTTCGTCGCCGAGCCTTTCCTCCGCTTTGCGGTAATAATAAAGCGCTTTTACGAGCAGTGCAAGCTCCGCATTGTTTTCCAGCACGAATTTTCCGCAGCGGACGATCTCTTCCAAGAGGGCAAGCTCGCCGCTCTTTTGATAATGCCCCCAATTCAGTTCCGCCAGCTTTTCCGCGATGACGTAATTGACCAGCCTCGACGTCGGGCCGCCGACCTCTTCGGCGTCTTGCAACTCTTTTAAGACAACTTGCCGTACCGTTTCAAATTTTCCCGCGCCGATCAGATCGTCGACTTTCTGCAACAGAACTTTTGCCTGATGATTGAATCTGTGAAACAACGCATGGTTGATCACAAAAATCATGATTTCAACGGAAATTTTTCTTTCCTCTTCATCTTCTTTGCCATATTTATCCAAGTAATGTTTGTTTATCATGATATCATACAATTCAGCACACAAGGTCTCTTTTTCTTCTTCGCGCCCCTTGACTTCTTTGCAAAATCTCATGATGAGCAGACAGTAGTCGACGCGGAATTGCACGTAATCCGGGAAATCAGCCATCCTTTTGCGAAGCTCCGTAAAGGCGGCGTCGTAATCGCCGTTTGCCGCGAGTTTTTCCACCTCGCTCTTTGTTTCATTCAGCACGGCGTCTTGTTCGCCGATGCGGATGCCGAGCATGTCGTCGGCAGAAACCGAAAACATATGGCAAAGCGGTACCAGCATGGAGATATCGGGCATCGTCTTTCCCGATTCCCATTGCGAAACGGCGGAGACCGTCACGTTCAGGTTTTGCGCCAACGCCTCCTGCGTCATCTTTTTTGCCGAGCGCAGTTCTTTGATTTTTTCACCGATGGAAGGCATGATATCTACTCCGAAAATGTATTCAAAACGTTTTGTGGCTATATCTTACCTCATTCGGCGGCAAAAGTAAAGACAGTAAACCTGAACCCGCAACTTAAGCGCCGCTTAAATTTTGAACATCGAGCATACCCGTTTGCACGAGCAATTCAAAAATATACCTGCCCGCACCGCGGGCAGGGCGCGGCAACCAAAATTAAACGGGTACGGGCCGTACAAATGCGGCCGACAATATTGACTTGCATTGTAAACCGTGTTAAAATATATGACATAAATGTGTTTTTATACGACGAAAACACCGCTTCGGCCGCACCCGCAAACAGGGCGGCACAAAGATATTTAGGAGGGAATATTTTATGATGGATCAGCAGCTATTGAAAACACTCAGCACACGCGAAATGTACGAAGGCGAACCCGACGCCGACATCGGGTCGGAGAGCGGCGGCAGAATAATAGAGTGCCCCAACTGCTCGTACCCCGTGGCGGCGGGCGCCAGAGACACCACGGTGAAGTGCCCATCGTGCGGGAATTTTATAAACGCGGCGCAGCCCGCGCCCGCGGCCGACGCTTCGCAGAAGGTGGCCGACATAAAGTCGCTCGCCGCGGCAAAGGCATATATCGACTACACGTTTGAAACTTTTGACTGGGACGCCTTCAACAAAGACGCCTCCAACTTCTCCATACCCGAGATAGACGCGCTGCTCAACAACATGAAGACCTCCAACGGCGACAATGCCGACACGTGGAAGCTGTGCTTCATGTACGAGAGCAGGTGCATAGAGAGCAAACTCGGCAGCATAGACGGCATCCAGAGCGAAATAATAGAAAAGTACATGCGCGGCGACGACACCGAGAGCTGCCACAACGAATACGACGCGCTCTGCGAGAGCATACAGATACTCAAATCCAAGCGCGCGGAGCTCATAGAGAGCCTTACGCGAAACGCGGCATACGCCGGCAAGTTCGGCATGGAAGAGAGCGCGTGCGAAGAGCTGAAGGCTAAGGCAAAGGCGCTCGGCGAAAGGATAGACGCCGTCTGCCTCGTGAGCAGTCTCGAAGAGCACCCCGCCGTAGCCGAAAAGATCAGCGAAAAGAACGCCGCCACGGAAAAGGCCTATGCCGACGCGGGCATCGACGCCCCCGCCGAATACGACGCCGCGCTGAGCGCCCGCGAGAGGGGCGATTTTGACACGGCGGTGAAGGGCCTTGCCCGGATACCCGATTACCGCGACGCGAGCAAATACCTTGAACAGATGAACTCCGTGTTCCTGCTCAACAACAAGTATTTCTACATGAACGGAAAGGTGTTTTTCTACGAGAACGGGCTGTGCTTCGAAAAAGACAGGCTCGTAGATTACAACATGCCCGAAACCATCCCCTTCAACGTCTACATGCAGTGCTACGGCACCAAATTCTTTTATAAAACGTTGCTCAACGACCCTTCGATATACTATAAGAAGCTCGACCTGCGCGAAACCAAAAAGAAGAAGACGGCCGTGCACTGCAGCACCGCCTACGGCGCGATAAGGCACATAGGCACCCTTGAAAAACACCCCGAAACGCTGATATACCTTGCAAAATACGATCCTGTCGCTCAGGCGGCGGCAAAGACCGCGTTCTGCAAGGCCAACAACTTTTCAAGCGAGCTTAAGATAAACAAAAAACTGTTCTACGGCAACAACTGGAACGATATCCTTGCCTTCGACATGAGCACTTGCAGATTCAAAGTGCTTGTAGAGGGCGTTTCGGCGATAACCGACATAGTCGGCGACGTGATATACTACATCGCGCCCAACCTCGAACTCAAAAAGAACGGCATGATAGCCGACATCAAGGGCGAGGGACTGTATTCGTACGACATTGCCACCGCCGAAAAGCGCAAACTGATAACGGGCAACAGCACCATAGAGGAGTTCCGCGACGACCACTCGATAATATTCACCAGGACCGACCACGGCGAAAACAACCTGACGATATACACCAAGCAGAACGAAGAGGGCGCGCCCGAAAAGGCCATAGTAAAAAACGTTTACAAGTTCTATAAGATCATAGGCGACAAGATATTTTACCTTGTGGGCAACGAAAAGATAAAGTCGCTGTGCAGCATAAGGCCCGACGGCACCGACAGGCGCGAAGTAATGAAGTATATGATGGACATCATATTTACTTTGGGCGACTGGATATATGTCACCCGCGGCGACGCCTCCTCCAAATTCCGCACGCTCTACCGCATAGCGCTTGACGGCGGCGAACCGCAGAAGGTGGCCTTCGGCATCCGCAGCAGCGATCTTGACGATCCGCTCATCAAAAACGGATACCTCTACTACACCGACCACAACGCCGAGCTCTGCCGCGTGCGCCTGAACGGAACGGGCAGGCAGTCGCTCGTTCAGGGAGTGTGGAAGATAGTGCTTATAAAATACGGCAAGGTGTTCTATCTCAGCTACGACGGAAAAGACGGCGGGCACAACATCTTTTCGCTGTACGACATGGAACTCGACGGCTCCAACCGCACCAAGCTGATATACAACATAGAGTCGCTCAAAAACATCGACGACAGGCACCTTATTTACGTGCGCGAGGACGAATTCGACTCCAAACGCGAACTCTACGCCGACGTCAAAGACGCCAAACTCAACGCGCGCATCGCAAAGATATACAAAAAATTCGACAAAAAGAAGAAATATCCCTGCAGCAGCTTTAAAGTGATATCGCTCTACGACTGCGAGACGGGCGAAAACGAGCGGCTGGCATACGACTGCGCCTACCCCGAAAAGAAGGCGCTGAAACTTGAAATGAAGGAGGTCCTCAGAAGATAATGGCGGTCGCTTCATTGATAAATTACGAAGGCCCCAACAACGTGCTCGTATGGAAGAGCGACGTGACCGACTTCAATACGGGCACGCAGCTCATCGTGCACGAGAGCCAGGAAGCCGTGTTCTTTAAAGACGGCGCGGCGCTCGACCTGTTCGGCAGCGGAAGGCACCAGCTCACCACGAACAACCTCCCCCTCCTCAGGCGGATATACGAAAAGCTGACGGGCAACCAATCGGTATTCCACTGCGAAGTATACTACATAAACAAGGCGGTAACGGTGGAGATGCTGTGGGGCACGAACGCGCCCATACAGCTCGAAGACCCCAAATACGGCATACTCATAGACGTAAAATCTTTCGGCAGCTATAAGATACAGATAAGCGACTCGCGCAAGTTCCTTATAAAAACCGTGGGCACGGTGAACAAGTTCACCGCCCAAGAGCTGCAGGACTATTTCCGCAACGAGATGGTCTCCAAGGTGAAGGCCGCCATCGCCAGGGCCATAGCGGTGAACAACATAAGCATACTCGAAATAGCCGTGCACCAGGAAGACATCGCCACCGAGGTGAAGAGGTCGCTTGCGGGCGCCTTTGAAGAGTACGGCGTGGAGCTGAAGCAGTTTATCATCTCCACCATAAAATCTTCGGAAGAAAACCTTGCAAAACTGCGCACCATAAAGGAGGCGCGCGCCGAAACGCTGATAGGCGCCACCTCGCGCAAGCAGGCGATGGACATACTCGGCACCGACTACCGCGAACAGGAGACGCTGGAGATAATGAAAGAGGCCGCAAGGCATCAGTCCGACGGCGGGCTCGTCGGTCTCGGCGTAGGGTTCGGCCTCGCCCCCGCGATAGAGCGCACGATAGGCAGCGGCATGGCCGCGGGAGCAGACGGCAAAACGGTTTGCCCTGTCTGCCGCGCCGAAAACGCCAAGGGCGCAAAATTCTGCACCAACTGCGGCGCTCAGCTCGCGGCGCACTGCCCCAACTGCGGACACGAAACGGCCCCCGGCGCAAAGTTCTGCCCCGAATGCGGCGCGCGCCTCTCTGCGGAAATAACCTGCCCCGACTGCGGCACGGTAAACGCCGCAGGAGCAAAATTCTGCACCTCCTGCGGAAAAAAATTAAGTTAAGTTAAAGGACTATCCATGAAAAACATAAAGCTTAGATGGTTCGCCGCACTGGCATGGGCGCTCGTATTTGCCGTCTACATGATAGTGCTGTGCAACCTTACAAAGTTCGAGCAGGCATTCTATATAAGCATAGCGTTCATATGCGTCGCGTTCGCCGGCACGGAGCTGCTGCTCGTGCTGCGCGGCATAGACGAACGCAAGCTGCTTACCGAATACCCCCTGTACGCCGTGTGCGCGCTGTACTATATTTTGGAGCTCGCGCTCGGCATGGCGTTCTCCCTCCTGAACGTCGCGTCGTTCGAGTGGGTGTTCTACCCCCAGCTCATCCTGCTGCTCCTTGCCGCGGCGGCGATAGCCGTGCTGTATGCTTACGGCCGCCGCATCCAAAAGGACGACGAAAAGATGCGCGCCGTGCGCGCAGGGCTGGCGACTCTGCTCGACAAGATAGACTGCCTGAAACAGGGCTGCGAAAACCCCGAATGCCTGGCAGAACTGGAAAAACTGTATGAAAAGGTGTGCTTCTGCGACCCTGTGAGCACCCCCGAGGTCGCGGGCATAGAGAGCGAGATAGCGGCCAAAATAGACGAACTCTCTTCTGCCGGCACGGGCGACATATCCGCCCTGCGCCCCGCGGTCTCGCAGATAATGTTTGCGATAGACAGGCGCAACAAAATACTCAAAAACAGTAAAAACTGACTTAAAAAAAGCGCGCGAGGCAGCCTTCGGGCTGCCTCTCTTCATTGTGGAATAGTGCGATATTATCCACAAATTCCACACAAGATCGGTGGGGAAAAGTGTTGAATTAGTCCTCCGTTCAAACAGGTTATCCACAATTTATACACATTTGCATGTATAAAAGCCGTTTCGGACGATTTTTCGACAAATTTTTTACAAGTTTGTTAAAAAATTATCCACATGCCTCTCGGATAACTCCGCCCGCTTTCCGCGTGCCCGAAAACGCTCCTTAAGCGCCGCGTAATGCGCATGCCGTTTTTGCGCAGATCTAATGCGGGGCTTGACAGATCAAAACAAATGTGATATGATAATGATATCAAATATATATCCATTCAGAGGAGGATATGAAATTGGAAGAAAAACTTTTGAACAAGAGGCCGACGGGCATGGCTATGCTGTTGCTGTTCGGCGTGCTGTATCTGGCGGCGTTCGTCGCCGCGGTCGGATGCGCCGTAAGGCTCGAGAACGTGCAGGGCAATGAGTTTTACGCGCTGACGGCGGTCGTGATAGTCGCCGCGATATGGCTGTGCACAGGCTGGCTGCCCTTTATGGGGCTGAAAGTGATCAAGCCGCAGGAGGCGCTCGTTTTAACGCTGTTCGGCAAATACTACGGAACGCTCAAGGGCGACGGTTTCTACTACGTGAACCCCTTCTGCGTCGCGTTCAACCCCGCAGCCAAAACAAAATTAGGGCAAAGCGGCGACGTGACCACGGAAAAGCCCTCCGTCGCGGCAGGACAGAACGCCAACATGAAGATATCGCTAAAAGTGATGACGCTTTCCAACGCCAAGCAGAAGATAAACGATTGCCTCGGCAACCCCGTGGAGATAGGCATAGCCGTGACCTGGCGCGTGACCGATACGGCCAAAGCGGTGTTCAACGTGGATAACTACAAGGAATTCCTGTCGCTGCAGTGCGACACGGCGCTGCGCGACATAGTGCGCATCTACCCCTACGACATGGCGCCAAACGTGGATACCACGGGCGACGGCATGGCCGACGACGGCAGTCTGCGCGGCTCGAGCGAGGTAGTGGCAAAGCGCATACGCGATAAGATACAGGAGAAAGTGAGCTGCGCGGGGCTGGAGATAATAGAAGCGAGGATAACCTACCTTGCTTACGCGCCCGAGATAGCCGCGGCGATGTTGCAGCGCCAGCAGGCCTCCGCCATTATCGACGCGCGCAAGATGATCGTGGACGGCGCCGTGGGCATGGTGGAGATGGCGCTCGAACGCCTGAGCCAAAATCACACCGTGGAGCTGGACGAAGAGCGCAAGGCGCAGATGGTCTCCAACCTGCTGGTGGTGCTGTGCGGCAACAAGGACGCGCAGCCGATAGTAAATTCCGGCAGCCTGTACTGACAAAGACGACGGCGGGCGGCAATGCCGCCCGCACTGCCGCCCCGGCGGCGCGGACATAAAATGAAGGCGCATTATGGAGAAAAACAGGGATAACGACAAAAAGCAGATACCTCTGCGGCTTTCGCCCAAGCTGTATGCCGAAATTGCCGCGTGGGCCGCGGACGACTTCCGCTCCGTGAACGGGCAGATAGAGTTTTTGCTTACCGAATGCATCAAAAAACGAAAGGGTAACGACTACAAGGATGAACAACACAATTAAAAATATTTTGACGGCGCTCGGTATTGCGGCGATACTTGCCGAAGGCGCCATTTTGATGATCTGCCGCGCGTCGTTTGCAACGACGATATTTGCCCCTATGCTGGTAGTGCTGAGCATAGGGTGCATACTGATCATGCGCTTTGCCTACGGCATAGCCAGGTGGCAGAACAAAATGCACATGCGGCAGTTCAAAAAATTCGAGGACGACCCGAAGAACTACGAGCCGAGCAGGTTTGCCGTGAACATGACCGTGCTTTCGGGAGCGTTGGGGATAGTGTTCGCCCATGCGATGATTTGGTACTACCTTCTCACGCTTTAACGGCGCGGCCGCAGGCGGCCGACAAAACAGAACGCATGCGCGCGCAGCGACAGGCATGCAAGCATGCAATCACATCAAAAAAAATAGGGGGACGACATGAAAAACAGCGCATACGGCAAAGACGGACATGGCGGCCGCGCGAGTGCGGTGCGGGCGGAAGGCACGGACCTGTACGACGGCAAAGGCGATCCGCTGCGGCTGAGGGGCGTGAATCTCGGAAACTGGTTCATACCCGAGCCGTGGATGAGCG
>CALVQA010000061.1 GCA_944354725.1 uncultured Clostridia bacterium | reverse complement strand
CGAGGCGTGCGACAGGCTGCTCTCCGCCCTGCCGAAGGAGCTGGAGGAGGAGCTCGCTCCCTTCGTAAAGCCCGATACCGAGAGCGGGGAGGGGAGGACGGTAAAGGCCGCCGACAGGCTGTCGGCATATATAAAATGCCTGGAAGAGCGCCGCTGCGGCAACAGCGAGTTCGAAAAGGCCGAAAAGAGCATACGCGACGACATAGCGTCCCGCGGCATGCGTTCGGTAGACTATTTTATGGAGAATTTCATCCCCGCATTCACGCTCACCCTCGACGAGCTGGAGAGGGGGATGATGTAGATCTTGCCGAGGACAGAGAGCCCGCGGCAAAACGTGCGGCGGTTGCCGCCGCAGAGGGGGGGAGCCTTCGGCGTTTTCGCCGCGCTCCGTTCCGCGCCCTGTATCGGACGGCAAAAAAATATCGGACGGCAAAAAAATATCCCCCGCGCGGCTTTCTGCCGCGCGGGGGACTTTCACAGTCGGGAGAGTGCGCAGAGAGGAGAACGGCTTCTCTGCGCGGGCGCCCTTCGGTTTTTTGTGCAGGTTTGCAGGACCCTTGTTCTGCGCGCCACTCCTTCTGCACGGCGCATAACTCCTTTCCCGCGCCGCAAGTGCGCGGCCGAAGGCGCAAAACTCTTTTGCCCGCTGCGATATTCCGTTTTTGCAATGTTCCGTACGGCTCGCGCCGTTCGTGTGCCGCGGCGTGCCGATATGCCGCACCGCGGTCGTTCGATCCCTGCTGTTCGCCGAAACCCGTTCGGGGCGCCGCCCGGCATCCGTTGATGCTCTACAGGCGGCAAGGGAGGAAAGTAGTGCCTGCCGCTCGCGTGCAGCCCTGCCCCCGTCGGGATCCGATATGGATCGTGCCCATCGCTCGGCCGGCTCCCGCTATACGTTGCGGTGGGGGAATGCGCGCCTTCCCGCAATAGCCGACAGTTCGGGCACAAAAACCTGCACAATTACGTCTGTGCAGGTATTGTTTACAAAGTTATTAAATTTTAATTTCGAGACCCGCTTCCGCTCTATACGGTGCTTTTATACACTTGCGGCAAACGCCATACAGGTGAATCGCGAAGTTCTTCTTTCCGCGCCGCCGAACCGATATACCGTGCGGCTCTTAAGGGGAGAAGATGTATCCTTTCCGCCAATCTCGCTCTTCATTTTTCTTTCCGCGCATCGCTTCGATAGTCGGGTAAATATTTTTTGCTGCCCGTCGGTAAGAATTTTCGTATCCGGAATTTGAAAGGTTCCTGCTTTCGGTAAGCGAAAGATCTCTATCCGAATATGTCGGTCGCTTTGCGGTCGGTCAAAATCTGTTAAAAATTTTTGCAAGGGACGCATCGTCTCGGCTTTTAAGCCGTGCGTTATTCCGGTTTTTTAGGCCCGATTTCCGAAAAACCGATTCAATCCCTGCGAAATTAAAACCGTGTTCTCAGAATAAGGTCTCCCGGGTAAAACTGTTCATCGGACTACCCTCCTTGGTTACGTAGTAGCTTTGCGGAAGTAAAGAATTTTTTTGGTCATGATTTTACCTCCTTTATGCTATTCAATATATATCAACGGGCGGTACGCATTTAGCTTCCCGCTCTGCGGTATAACATTGACCCCCTTTCGGGGCTACTTGAACTTCATCTTTTACCTCTTTGAGTTTATTTGTCAAAATGTTTAGCGCTAACATTTTTTGTTCGTTTCTATCTTTTTGTACCTTCATTATAGCATTGTTTTCCGTTTTGTCAAGGGGTAAATCAAAAATTTTTTAAAATTTTTTTAAGCGCCCGCGGTCTCGGCCCGTCTGTCTGCCGCCGGCATAACCGTTTAGTCGCGCGCGGGCGGCTGCCGCGCGGGAGCGGCCCACGCGCGCGCTTTGCGCCGCTTTTGACGGCACGGCGCTCTTTCCGTCAAAAAACGCCCTCTTTTGCGCGCGGCAAAAGGCTTGACAAAATTCCCCTCATAAGTTATATTAGCTTAGCCGGATATCGGCTTGGGCGGTCGGGCGCGGTGCCCGTCGCCGCGGAGGCGGGTTTATGGATATCAGAAGCGAACGCGAGGGTTCTGAACTTAAGGTTTGGCTCGAAGGGGACGTGTGCGCCGCGTGCGTGCCGGAGACCGAGGCCTTCCTCAACGCCAATATCGGCGGGATAAACAGGCTGGTCGTCGATTTCGGCGGGGTGAAGCGCCTCACCAAAGAGGGGCTCATGCTCCTGCTCTCGACGAGGAAAAAGCTCGTCGGCGGGGAGATGGCCCTCGTCAACGTGCCCGACGGCATATGCGACGAGCTCGAGGAGAGCGGCGTGTCCACCCTCATCGACGTCGTGCGGGCCGAAGGGCGCTGAGCGGCGGAACATAAAAATCGTCTTTTTTCAGCGAAGAAGCGCCGTTTTGCGTTTTTTCGCGTTTTTTTGCTCTTTTAAGCCGTTGATTTGGGTATTTTACGGTCATATACGGGCCCGTTTGCGCCGCTTTTTGCGGCGCGGCGGGCTTTTTGATGTTTTTGCCGCGTTTGACAGCGCGCGCCCGCGGTGGTAAAATTGCTTGCGTCATACGGCGGCGCGCAGCGCGCGGAAGGAGAAGGCATGGAAACTACCGGGTTCACGCCCGTGGCGGGGCGTACGGCCATCACAAAAAAAGACGCGTTCACCGGTTCGGTGTTTTTATCGATCGTGATAAGCGCGCTCCTGCTCGTGTTCGTGCAGGCATTCAACGTGCTGTTTTTCCGCCGCGTGCCCGAAGCGTTCTGGCCCGTCACGGCCTGCCTGGTGGCAGCCGACGCCGCGGCGTGCGCGGCGGTGTTCGCCCGCGCCTTTTCGGCCGCGCGCGGCGGGGGCCCGCAATATGCCGTCGCGTACAGGAGCGACGGCTACTTCGTTGTCTGCCACGGCGGCGGCTCGCGGGAGTATATCGCCGCGGACAGGGTGCTCGGGGTGCGGGCGTCGCGGGCAAGGCTCAAGTTCCTGTTCGGCGGCTGGGCGTATTCCCAAAACGCAGGCTGCGGCAAGATAGTTTTTTACGTCCGCAGCGGAAGGCGTGCGGCGAGGCGTTCGGTGCGCGGCGTGGCCGACTGCGTGCATGCCGCGCGCTTTATAAGCGAGGCCTATCTCGTGCTCGGGGAGGGCGATCGCCGGCGCTCGCGCTAAGAGCCAAAAAAAACCCGAACATAAGTATTTTTTTGCTCCATTTCGTTGACAAATTTTTGCCTTCTGTGGTAATATTTTAGTGTAATTAAATCCCGTGGGGGAGTAGTAAGCTCGCTTTGCGAGTGGCAGTCAACCAACATCGTGGCTTTATGCCTGGCCTGCCTTAAATTATCAGACTCACGTATAACCTTTGTTTAGGCTGTACGGGGTCGCTGTGTTAACCGTAAGCCCGAAGGTGGCTTGCGGGTATTTTTTTATGGCGCGTCGGCTGCGCCGATCGCCGGCAAAACTTAAACGGAGGTTATTCATGAAGGAGTACATGCAGTCCGCGCGCGAAGTGCTCGCGGAGCTGGGCGTCGATCCCGACGTCGGGCTCTCCCCCTCGGAGGCGGAGGAGAGCAGAAAGCTCCGCGGAGCAAACGAATTCACGCGCGAAAAGCCCAAGTCGATCGCCCGCCGCATTCTGGAGGCGATATGCGAGCCCATGCTCATCATACTGCTGGTGGCGCTCGGCATAACGATAGCGGTGCAGATAGTTTCGGTGTGCACCGGCGGGCATTTCGACTGGATCGAATGCGTCGGCATAGTGGTGGCGATAGTCATTTCCGTTGCCATTTCCGTCGTTATGGAGCACCGCAGCGCAAAGGCGTTCGAGGCGCTGTCGCGCATAGGCGAGGATACGCTCGTCAAGGTGATACGCGGGGGCGAAGTAACCATGATCCCCAAGCGCGACGTCGTCGTGGGCGACATCATGTGCGTGGAGACGGGCGCTAAGCTGCCCGCCGACGGCAGGCTGATAGACAGCGTGCAGCTCATGTCGGACGAGAGCGCTCTCACCGGCGAGAGCATGGCGGTGAACAAGGACGCCTCCTGCGTGTGCGCGGCGGAGAACACTCCCGTTGCGGAGCGGCGCAACATGCTCTATTCGGGCTGCTTCATAACGGGCGGCTCGGGCAAGGCGGTGGTCACCGGCGTGGGCGACGACACCGAATTCGGCAAGATCGCGCGCGAGCTCACCAATCAGGACAAATCGAGCACGCCCCTTCAGGAAAAGCTGGCAAAGCTCGGCAAGCTCATAACGCTGATAGGCGCGATAGCCGCCGCGCTCATATTCGTGATACAGGTGATAGAGCTGTGCGTGGCGGGATTCGACGGCATGCACGCCAACGAGATATTCGGCGAGTTTTCCGCCGCGTTCATCGACAGCATAGTGCTCATAGTCGCCGCCGTGCCCGAGGGCCTGCCCACGATAGTGGCGGTGACGCTGGCGATAAACATCATAAAGATGTCAAAGCAGAACGCGCTCGTCAAAAAGCTCGTCGCCTGCGAGACCGTGGGCTGCATAAACGTCATCTGCTCGGATAAGACGGGCACGCTCACCGAGAACAGGATGACGGTCACCGACGTGCAGGCGGGCAACACGCGCCTTTCCCCCTCGGAGATACCTTCCGACAGCGCCATGATGCGCGGCTTCTGCGTGAATTCCACCGCCGACGTGCATTTCGGCGGCGACAGGACGGAATTTATCGGCAACCCCACGGAGTGCGCCATGCTCGTGGCCGCGCACAAGTCGGGCGTGGAATATCAGTCGGTGCGCAACGGCTACAGGCGCGTGCACCGCTACCCGTTCTCTTCCGAGACCAAAAACATGACCACCGTGGTGGACGAACTGGGCGAGCTCGTCGCATATACCAAGGGCAGCCCCGAAAAGATAATCGCCATGTGCGATATGGCGCCCGAGGACAGGAGGGCGGCGGAGGACGCCATCGCGGGCTATCAGGCGCAGGCCGGCAGGGTGATAGCGCTCGCCCACCGCAGGCTGGAGCGCAAATATGACTTTGCCGAAGAGCGCGCCGCCATAGAGAGCGGAATGATCTTCGACGGCTTTGTAGTGATATCCGACCCTCTCCGCGCCGACGTGTTTGCCGCGGTCGAGCGCTGCCGCCACGCGGGCATAGACATAAAGATGCTCACTGGCGACAACATAATCACGGCCAAGGCCATAGCCACCCAGCTCGGCATTCTCGACGACGCGCACGTCGCCGTGGAGGCGAAAGATCTGGAGGGGCTGTCCGACGAGGAGTTCTCCGAAAAGATAAAGAGCATCCGCGTCATCGCCCGCTCCACTCCCGTGATAAAGATGCGCGTGGTAAAGGCCCTCAAGGCTCAGGGCAACGTGGTCGCGGTTACGGGCGACGGCATAAACGACGCCCCCGCCATAAAGAATGCCGACGTGGGCGTCGCCATGGGCATAACGGGCACCGAAGTTTCCAAAGAGGCGAGCGACATAGTGCTTTTGGACGACTCGTTCTCCACTATAGTAAAGGCCGTGCAGTGGGGCAGGGGCATATACGAGAATTTCCAGCGCTTCATCCAGTTTCAGCTCACGGTGAACCTCTCGTCCGTGCTCATAGTGTTCATCTGCGTGGTGCTGAACATAGGCAACCCCTTCACCGCCATACAGATGTTGTGGATAAACCTCATCATGGACGGTCCTCCCGCCGTTACGCTCGGCCTCGAGCCCATGCGCGAGGGGCTCATGGACAGGCGGCCCACGCCGAGAGATTCGAGCATAGTTTCCAAGGATATGCTCTCGCGCATAATAGTCAACGGCCTGTTCATGACGCTCGTCGTAATAATGCAGGTGGAGTTCGATTTCCTCGCCATAGAGGAGGGGCATGAAGACACCGCCGTGTTCACGCTGTTCGTCCTGTTCCAGTTGTTCAACGCCTTCAACGCACGCGAGCTCGGCAACGGCAGCATATTCAAAAATTTCCTCAAAAACCACGTCATGCTCGCCGTGTTTGCCGGCACGTTCGTGCTGCAGATAATAATAACGCAGTTCGGCGGAGACGTGTTCGACGTGAACGGCCTCTGTTTCGTCGACTGGCTCAAAGTGCTCGCCGCGGCGCTCTCGATAATAGCCGTGTCGGAGGCGGTAAAACTCGTGCGGCATCTCGCCTCCGCGGCACGCGCAAAGCGCGCCTCCCGGTAAGCGCCGTCGCCTCGGAAAGACCGGGCCCCGCTGTGTTGCGGGGCCGTTTTTTTGCGGCAGACCGTTGACAGGCGTCGCTTTCGGCGGTATAATCTAAGCAGACGTCAAAAAAGGAGGCGGCATGTATGCTTGCTGTCGGCAGTAAGGCTCCCGACTTCTCCCTTCCCGACGGGAACGGGAAAATTCATTCTCTCAAAGATTTTTCGGGCAAAACGCTCGTGCTGTATTTTTATCCCAAGGACAATACTCCCGGGTGCACGCGCCAGGCGTGCGCGTTCGGCGCGCTCTTTGCGCAGTTCCGCGCGGCGGGGGCGGAGGTCGTGGGGA
>CALVQA010000060.1 GCA_944354725.1 uncultured Clostridia bacterium | reverse complement strand
ATGCGGTATTATCAGTCGTTTCCAACTGTTATCCCCCAGATATGGGCAGATTGCTCACGCGTTACTCACCCGTCCGCCATGTAGTAAACTACATTCGACTTGCATGTGTTAAGCACGCCGCCAGCGTTCATCCTGAGCCAGAATCAAACTCTTGAGTTGATTGGTATAAAACCGATTTCCTAAGAAATCGAGGCTCTATCTTCGACTAAACTTTAGTCATTATCTTTGCTGACTTTGCTTTGTGGTACTATTTGTACTTCAAAGTAATTGACAGAAACTTCTCTTTAAATCCGTGAAGAATTTAAAGAACTTCATTTCCTTCTATTCAATTTTTAAACTTCGTTGACCGACGCTTCAGCGCGGTGCTCTTGCGGAGAGCTTTTCTATTCTATCACAGCTTAACAATATTTGTCAACTGTTTTTCGAAAGTTTTTTGAGATTTTTTTGAGCTCCGTTTGGCTCGATCCCTTAGGGCTTTGCCCTGAATTTCGCGATAAGCTTTCTTGCAAACAGCTTATCTAAAATATCACAACCGATTTATATTGTCAACTGTTTTTCGGAAGTTTTTTAACTTTTTTCGAGGTTTTTTTCGCTCCCTTTCCGGAAGGCGTCGACCCGGAAAAACATCGACTTTCGCGCTCGCAGCTCCCTGCGACAGCTCAACTAAGATAACACTTATAGGGGGTGTTTGTCAAGTTTTTTCCAAGATTTTTGCATTTTTTTTATAATGTTAGTATTTACGATTTTTTGTGCGATTTTTGCAAATTTTCGGCATGTTTTGCCCTTTATTGGCACTTGGCGGCAAGACGCTTGATTTTTGCGGCGATACGGTGTATAATACGGCCATGTTACGGAATTTGAGAATAGTTTGCAGCGTGCTGGCTGCGGCGTGCGCCGCGGCGGCGATATTTGTTTTTGTGTACTGCGGCATAGCCTGGGGCTTTGCATGCGTGGCGGGCGCGGCCGTGTTCTTTTTGCTTACCCTGCTTTTCAAGCGCAGGCAGGAAGATAGGGAAAAGAGCGAAAACCCTCCCCCTCCCGAGGGCGATTTCATCACCGGGCGGGTGGCTCGCGGCGCATCCGACGAGAGCGACGGCGACGGCGACCGCGACGGCGACCGAGACGTTGAAAACGAGTGAGCCGCACCCGGCGCGTCTGTTTTTTTCTTATATATAATCTTATATATAATATGGTATGGCACGCCGCCACGACGTGCCCATGAAAGAAGCGCCCGCGCGGCATAAAGCCGCGCGGGCGCGCTTGTTTTTTGTCCGAGGCTCTCACAGACCGGCGAATGCGCAGGCGCGCCGCCGTTGACGGGGAGCCTTCAGATCATCCTCCTCGACTGAACGTAATACTTCCAGCGCGTGGCGGAGATCTCCTCTATCTTGGCATAATCGGACGCGGTGTGCAGGATGAGGTTGTCGCCGAGGTAGAGCGCGACGTGGCCTATGCGCTCCACGCCCGTTTTGTCGTACCGCTGCGCATTGGTGAAAAACATGAGGTCGCCGCGCTGCAAATCGCCGCGCGCCACGGCCTTGCCCTGCACCACCTGGGTGCGCGTGGTCACGTCGAGAAGGTGCCCGTCGGCGCCCATGTAGAACATGTACTGCATGAGCGAAGAGCAATCGAAGGCCGAAACGGTGAAATTTTTGAGCTTGTTGCCCTTGCCGTCGTGATAGCGCACGGCGCCGTATACATACTTTGTGCCGAGCAGCTTATGCCCGACGGCTATCACGTCCTCCACCCTGTCGTTTTTGCTCGCCTTCATCCGAGTGGTATCAGCGTATTTTTTGGAGACGTACGCCTCGGAACTTTTGTACCATATCCTGTACCAGCCGCCCGTCTCGCCGAGATAGGTGTAGCTCGTGTCCGCCTCGCCCACGCCCAAAACGGAGTGAGACGTGCCCGCGCCCCTGCGTATGTTTACGCCGTCGGCGGTGAGAGTGACATATTTTTTATATGTATCCTTCTCCGGTTCGGGTTCGGGTTCGGGTTCGGGTTCGGGTTCGGGGTCCGGTTCCGGTTCGGGTTCGGGCAGCCCGTCCGTGCCGTTTTCGGGGTCCATACCCGACTCGCCCTCGGTAGTTCCGCCGACCGCTTCGTTTCCGCCGGGCAGAGTCCCGCCCTCTACGCCGGAGGCGGCGCAGCCCGCCATCGTGAGCGCGGCGAACACCGCGAGCACGACAAACAACTTTTTCATGACAAATACCTCCCGTATGCCTTGCGGCATTGAATTTTTACCCTTACAGTATACGGGAGGAGCGAGGCGGCCGTCAACGGCAAAATTTTTCCATTTCGGGCAACGACCGGACCATACCGCCGCCCTGAAAATAATTTTTGAAATAATTATTTAAAAATATTGCATAAAGCGCAAAACATGCGGCGCGAACGCGCCCTATCATGCGGACGGCTCTAAATTTTTGCAAAAAATTCCGCGATGGGTGCGTCGATACGGAACGCCCTGCCGTTTTCGGAGAGCACCTGCCCCTTGTTTATCACGACGAGGTTTTCGCCGCGGAAATAGTCGACGAGCCCCGCCGCGGGATAGACGTTGAGCGACGTGCCGCCTATTATGAGGGTATCGGCTTCCGATATGCGCCTGACCGCCGCTTCGAGCGTGGCGCCGTCGAGCGGCTCTTCATAGAGCACGACGTCGGGCTTTACCACGCCGCCGCACGAACACTCGGGCACGCCCGTCGCGCCCGTGACAAAGTCCGCGGGATAGCTCTTGCCGCAACGCATGCAGTGATTGCGCAGAACGCTGCCGTGCAGTTCGAGCACCTCTTTGCTGCCTGCCGCCTGATGGAGGCCGTCTATGTTCTGCGTTATCACGGCCGCAAGTTTGCCATCGCGCTCCCATTCGGCGAGCTTGAAATGGGCGGCGTTGGGCTTTGCCGCGGGGTAGACCATCTTTTCGCGGTAGAACTCGAAAAACTCGCGCGTGTGCGTACGGAAAAAGGTGGCCGAGAGCATATATTCGGGCGGATAGGCATATTTTTGGCCGTAAATGCCGCTTTCCGACCGAAAATCCGGAATGCCGCTCTCCGTGCTGACGCCCGCCCCGCCGAAAAACACCGCGCGGCGGGAGCCGTTTATTATGCCGCGGAATTTTGTTATCTGTTCACGAGTATACATCTCTATCCTCCCCTGTACTATCGCTTGACGCCGCGGAACGCGGCTCTCTGAGCCTGCCCGTCGCGGCCAACGCCAAAATTACGGCGGCGAGCAGCGCGGTGGCGGCCTCCGCCACGGGCATCACCCACCATACCGACGACGCCCCGACGAGCGGCGGAAGCAGCATGATGAGCCCGCCGCTCAAAACCAGGCTGCGCATGAGCGAAACGAACACCGAAAGCCACGGCCGCATGACCGCCTGCAGGTAATAAGTGGCAAAGATGTTGAACACCATGAAGACGAACGCCATGAAATACGTTCGCATGTACGCGGGCCCGAAGGAGAGCGCGTCGCCGGGGTCGGTCATGAACAGCAATATGAACTGCCGCGGCAGCAGCATGCACGCGAGCACCACCAGCGCCGTCATCGCCGCGACGGCCGCAAGGCCGCGCACGAAAAACTTGCGCACGCGCGCACTCTCGCCTGCGCCGTAATTTACGGATACTATGGGCTGTATCGCCTGACCTATGCCCGAAGACAGCGACTGGACTATCATCGCTATGTTGATTATCACGCCGAACACGGCGAGCGCCGAAGGCCCGGCATAATGCATTATCCTGTTGTTGAAGAGCGTGGAAGTGAGCGCAACCGCCATATCTATGACGAACGTGGGGCTGCCCGACCTGCACATGGAGGACAGCGCGCGCAGGAACCCCTCGGGACGCACGAACCGCAGGGTGTTCTTTTTTGAAAGGAAGTGCGTGAGCAACACGCACACCGCAATGAGCTGGCCTATCGCCGTGGCGAGCCCCGCGCCGCCCGCGCCCATATCGGCGACGAAAACGAACAGATAGTCGCCGACAATGTTGAAGCAGCCGCCGCCGAGCACCGCCGCCGTGGCGAGCAAAGGATCGTTGTCGTTGCGGATGAACACGGCGAGGAACTGGCCGACGGTGAACAGCGGCACGGCGAACTTTAACCAGAAGGCATAGTCGCGCGCAAGCGCGAGCACCCGCCCGTTTTCGCCTGCGCCGAACAGCTTTAAGAGCTGCCCGTCGAAGACGGCAAACGCCGCCGTCATCAGAACGGTGACCGCGCACACGCATATGAACGAACAGGTGAACATCATATTGCCCTTTTCGTGCCTGCCGCCGCCGCGCAGGTTGCTCATTAGCACCGAGCCGCCGAGCGCGAACAGGTTCGCAAAGGCGAATATCATGTTCCACACGGGCATGACGACCGCGAGCGCCGCGGTGCCGTCGGGCCCCTCGTACCTGCCGACCATTATGCAGTCGACGAGCGAATATACGGAAGTTATGAGTGCGCTGCCCAACGCGGCGAAGAGAAAGCGGAAAAATATTTTGTTTACGTTGCTCTTTAACAGGTCCATACAGTATAAAAAAAGACCGAACAAAACAACAGGCTGAGCCTGCCATCTTACCCGGTCTGCACTCCAGACAGATAGATGTTGCCCCGAAGGACATCTGAATTTTAACAGAATAAAAACCAAATGTCAATAGCGGCAAAAAAATTTGTTTGAAGAAAATCGAGGGCGGCAAAAGCGCCGCAAAACGGCCCGACTTATTCGATGCCCTCGTTGAGCTTTTCGAGGAGCTTGTCGAGGTCGTTGCCGTGCACGAACACCGCCTCCTCTATGGTTTCGCCGTGAGCCATGGCGCAGCCTATGCAGTGCATGCCTACCGACTGAAGTATCTCGGCGCTGTTGGGATTGAGCTTAAGGCAATCGACTATCAAAGTATCCTTGGTTATTTTGGCCATCGAAGTATCTCCTACAATTAATCTTTTTATTTTGCAATGAGATTATACCACGGCAAAAAAAATTTTTCAACAGTTTGAGCGGGGTATTTTATCGCAAAAGGCCGCCTTTATCCGCTCCGCGGTTTGAGCGGGCGGGCACGGTCCCGCGCCGAAAGCGGCGGAAAGTTTGAAATATATGCAAATATAACTTGTATTTTATGTAATTATATATTTGCAAATATGCAAGTTTATGCAACTATAACTTTGCATAAACATACTTTACATGAGCTGAATGTTGTTCTTGTTGCAATACTCTATGTTCTTTTTGTCCCAAACCGACACCTGCACCTCGCCTATGTGCAGTTTTTTGAGCATGAACATCGAAAGGCGCGACTGCCCTATGCCTCCGCCCATCGTGAGCGGGAGCGCGCCGCTGAGCAGCGCCCTGTGGAAGGGGAGCGAAAGCCTGTCTTCGCAGTGTTCGGCGGCAAGCTGCGCCCTGAGGCTGTTTTCGTCTACCCTTATGCCCATGGACGATATTTCGAAGGCGCAGTCGAGCGGCTCGTAATATAAGATTATGTCGCCGTTCAGGCTCCAGTCGTCGTAGTCGGGCGCCCTGCCGTCGTGCTTTTTGCCCGATCTGAGGGGCGCGCCTATGCCCGTCACGAATGCCGCGCCGCAGCGCTTTACAAAGCGGTGCTCCCTCTCCTTGGGCGTGAGCGAGGGATACTCGTCCTCCAGCTGCTGCGCGGTGACGAAGGATATCTCGTCGGGCAGGGAACGGCCGAGCACGGGGTATTCGGCGCACACCCTGCTCTCCGCGGCGCGAAGGGCGGAATATATCTTCTTTACGGTGTCTTTGAGGAACGCCATGTTCCTGTCCCCGCGGGAGACGACGACCTCCCAGTCCCACTGGTCGACGTATACCGAATGTATGTTGTCCATATCCTCGTCGCGGCGGATGGCGTTCATGTCGGTATACATGCCGCTGTGCAGCGCAAAGCCGTATTTTGCAAGGGCGTAGCGCTTCCACTTGGCGAGGCTGTGCACCACCTCGACCTCCTCATCCATCGCCTTTATGTCGAAACTTACGGGGCGTTCCACGCCGTTGAGGTTATCGTTCAGGCCGCTCGACCGCAACACGAAGAGCGGCGCGCTGATGCGCGTGAGGTTGAGCGCGGAGGAGAGCTCCTCTTCGAATACCCCCTTCAAAAACTTTATCGCGCGCTCGGTCTGCATTAAGTTGAGTTTGGATACATACATCGTTTTGACCTCTCGGGCCGGCGACGCCGGCATTTTTTTGATTATAACTCAAAATCTTCCGCAAGGCAAACATATATCAGCGGCAAGCAAATTTGAGCCATCACTATTTATTAAGCAAGGTATCAGCAAAAGTTAAGGCAGCCCGCCTTTTGGCGGGCTGCGGGTCAGATCTTCGGCAGGCTCGCAAAGCCGCGCGCAAGATCCTCTTCCGTGGGGATATAGTCCTTCATCCCGCCCTCGTTGAACGATTTATATGCGGAGAGGTCGAAGTAGCCCGTGCCCGTAAGGCCGAAGAGGATGACCTTCTTTTCGCCCGTTTCGCGGCATTTGAGCGCCTCGTCCACGGCCGCCTTTATGGCATGGGACGACTCGGGAGCGGGCAAAATGCCCTCGCACTTGGCAAACATCTCGGCCGCGGCGAACACCTCGGTCTGTTTTACCGCCTTCACCTCCATGTAGCCGTCGTGATAGAGTTTGGAGAGCACGGGGCTCATGCCGTGATAGCGGAGGCCGCCGGCATGGTCGGGCGAAGGCATGAACTCGCAGCCGAGGGTATACATCTTCGCGAGCGGGGTTATCTTTGCGCTGTCGCAAAAATCGTAGGCGTATCTCCCGCGCGACATGGAGGGGCAGCTCGCGGGCTCGACGCCGATAAAACGGATATCGTTTTTTCCCTGCAACTTTTCGGCCATATACGGCGCGATGAGCCCGCCGTAGTTGGAACCGCCGCCCATGCAGCCTATAACCATGTCGGGAACGACGCCGTATTTGTCGAGGGCCGCCTTGCTCTCCAGGCCTATGACCGACTGGTGCAGCAGCACGTGGTCCAAGACCGAACCCAAAACATAGCGGCAGTCGGGCGTTTTAACGGCCGTTTCCACCGCTTCGGCTATGGCGCAGCCGAGGGAACCGCCCGTGCCCGGAAATTCCGCGAGTATCTTGCGCCCCGCCTCCGTTGTATCGGAGGGCGAGGGGATTATATCGGCGCCGTAGGTGCGGATGACCTCCTTGCGGTAGGGCTTCTGCTCGTAGGACGTTTTTACCATGAACACCTTCAGCCCGAGCCCGTAGAACGCGCACGCCATGGCCAGCGCCGTGCCCCACTGCCCCGCGCCCGTTTCAGTGGTGACCGACTTCAGGCCCTGTTTTTTTGCGTAGTACGCCTGCGCGGCGGCCGAATTGAGCTTGTGCGACCCGGACGTGTTGTTGCCCTCGAACTTATAATATATCTCGGCGGGGGTATCCAAAACTTTTTCAAGGAAATATGCGCGCACCAGCGGAGAGGGGCGGAAATTCGTGTAAAAAGCGCGTATGCCCTCGGGAATCTCGATCTCCTTGTCGGTGCAGTTGAGTTCCTGCTCCACGCACTCGGAGCAGAACACCTCTTCGAGGTCCGCCGCCGTGCAAGGCCTGCCCGTGGCGGGGTTTAAAAAGGGTTCGTGCTGCTCGGGCATGAACGCCTTTAAATTGAGCCAGGTTTTGGGCATCTCGTCTTCGGAAAGATACATTTTGTAGGGGATTTTGTTTGCAGACATGATTTTTACCTCCTTGTACGTCTGACCGCGCGGCGCAGGATCTTTTTTGCCGCGGCGAAAATCATTTAATAGCCCTAAACCCGCGGCGCCGTGGCGGGCGCCTGTAAAAAAAACACGGATAGATCCATCCTTTGGGACGAATTTATCCGTGTTGCCACC
Organism: uncultured Clostridia bacterium; assembly: GCA_944354725.1. Taxonomy (GTDB): domain Bacteria; phylum Bacillota; class Clostridia; order Christensenellales; family Borkfalkiaceae; genus Coproplasma. The sequence continues at coordinate 9,121 of CALVQA010000060.1, read as the reverse complement.
CAATTTCACCGTTTTAGAACGGCCTCTTTGCGGACATCAGCCAATGCCCTCTTCCTGTAACGGGAAAGCCCCGTCGGACGCTACGCAGAAAAACCTTCACGCCCGCTCTCAGTAACCCATTCATCCGCGACCGACGCCCCGCTTCCACCGCCCGGGGCTCTCTGAACAGCCGACCATACCGCGAATTACTTTTTACTTCAACGATTTAGTCTATTAAATTAACTGAATTATATACGACGGGCGCGGGTTTGTCAAGCGTTTGAAACAAAATTTTTTTCCGGCGCGCGCCCGTGCGGAGCGGGCGCGCGCCGCGTCATAAAAAAGCGCGCGCCGCACGCGTTTGAGAAAGGCGCGCGGCGGTTAAATATAATGCATGGACAAATGCGAAAATATGAGAACGATAAAAAACGAGCGCTTCGACGAAGAGCGCGCCCTGTACGCGAGCCGCGGACTCAAAATAGACGGCTGCCGTTTCGAGGGCCCCGCAGACGGGGAATCGGCGCTGAAGGAATGCCGCGACATAACGGCGGAAAACTGCTTCTTCGACCTGCGCTATCCCATGTGGCACTGCGAAGGGCTTACGGTGAACGGCTCCGTGCAGACGGAAAACTGCCGCGCGGCGCTGTGGTACGACGCCGACGTCACGCTGAAAAACAGCACCTTCAACGGGATAAAGGCCGTACGCGAATGCCGCGGGGTTACGATGGAAAACTGCGACGCAAACTCGCCCGAATTCGGCTGGCGCAGCGCCGACATAACGATAAAAAACAGCAGGATAACCTCGCAATACGCCTTCTTCGAATGCAAAAACATACGGGCGGACGGGCTGTGCCTGGAGGGCAAATATACCTTTCAGTACATAGAAAATTCAACGTTCGCAAATTGCCGGTTCAAAACGAAAGACGCGTTCTGGCACGCGAAGAACGTTACCGTGTACGACAGCGTACTGGAGGGCGAATACCTCGCGTGGTATTCGGAGGGACTCACGCTTGTGCGGTGCCGCATAAAGGGCACGCAGCCGCTGTGCTACTGCAAGGGACTGAAACTCGTGGACTGCACGACGGAGGACTGCGACCTCGCCTTCGAATACAGCGACGTGCAGGCGGAGATCCGGGGCGGCATCGTTTCGGTGAAAAATCCCGAGAGCGGAAAGATATGCGCCGACGAGATAGGCGAACTTATAGTGACCGGCGACAGCCGCAGGCCGGTCGCCGCCGAGATCTTCGAGGGCGGCAAAAAGATATATCCCGAACGGTAAATAAACATGTCGGAAAGAGGCGGGCCGCCACGGCCCGCCTCTTTCCGACGCCTACTCGGCAAACCAGAACAGCTCTTCGAATTTTTTATCGAGAGCTATGCACAAAATAAGCGCAAGTTTTGCCGTGGGATTGAAAGTGCCCGTCTCTATGCTGCTTATGGTGTTGCGCGACACGCCCACCATCTGAGCCAGCTCCGACTGCGACCAGCCGCGCTCCTTGCGCGCCGCCCTTATGCCGTTTAAAAGCTCGAGCTGAAATTTTGCCGCCATAACCCCTCCGTACGTACAGGCGCGCCGTGCGCGCCCGACAAAGTTTTATTTGCGTTTTACCGCGATATTATTATATAACGGCATAGTTAACTTGTCAATACTTTTACTCTTGTTTGTCTGTGAAGGCCGACTTCATCTTCTCTTCGCGGAACTGCTCTATGTACAGCCTGTAGTAGTGCCCGCGCCGCCTCAAAAGTTCTTCGTGCCCGCCGCGCTCGACTATTTTCCCGTTTTTGACGACGAGGATGACGTCGGCCGAGCGTATGGTGGAGAGGCGGTGCGCTATCACGAAGCTCGTCCTTCCGCGCATCAGCCTTTCTATCGCCTCGCGTATGAGATCTTCGGTGAGGGTGTCTATCGACGAAGTCGCCTCGTCCAAAACGAATATCGCGGGGTCGGCCAGCACGGCGCGCGCGAACGAGAGCAGCTGCTTCTCGCCCGTGGAAAGGGCGCCGCCGCCCTCCCCCACCTGGCTGTCGAGCCCGTCTTTGAGCCGAGCTATCACCTTGTCGGCGTTGACGCTCCTGCAGGCATCCATTATCTGCTCGTCGGTGGCGTCCTCCCTGCCGTATAAAAGATTTTCGCGCACGGTGCCGGAAAAGAGATGGGGCGTCTGCAGCACGTAGCCGATATGGCTGTGCAGCCAGCCTATCGAACGCTCGCGCGCGTCACGCCCGTCGATGAGCACGCGGCCTTCGGTCTGCTCGTAAAAGCGGCATACGAGGTTGACGAGCGTAGACTTGCCCGCGCCCGTTTCGCCCACGATGGCCACGTTGGTGCCGCGGGGAACTTTAAGATCGAAGTGCTCCAGCACGTATTCCTCGCCGTCGGGATAGCGGAACGTGACGTCTTCGAACTCCACGTCGCCGTAGAGCGGCTCCCAATTCTCTTTTTTTGGACGGAAGGTATCGCCGTATTTTTCTATCACTTCGGGGCTGTCGCGCACATCGGAGCGGGCCGAGAGCAGGGCGGAAAGGCGCTCGGCGTTCACCTTTACGGTTATAAGGTCGGCAATGGCGTCTACCGACCACTGCACGGGCGACATTATGCCCTGCGCATACGTCATGAAAACGGTGAGCGTGCCCAGCCAGCCGATATCCTCCATGGCTATCGCCCCTCCGTACCACAGCACGAGCGCGAGCGCCACGGAGGACGCAAAACCTATCATAGAATAGAACAGCGCGCGGTGATGGCCGAGCCGCGTGGCCTCCCTGCGCATCCTGTCGGTATCGGAGAAGAAGCGGGCGTCGAGCTTGCCTTCCACCGCCAGCGTTTTCGACGTGGCCACGCCCGTTATCCCCTCGTTGAAGCCGCCCGTTATGTGAGAGTTGATCTCGCGGACGCTGCGGTTGAGCGCCGTGAGCCTGCGCCTGAAATACATCGACGCGAGCGCGACGACGGGCACCACCGCCAGCACGCAGGCGGCGAGCACGGCATCGAGGGCGAACATTATGACCACTGCGCTGAGCACGTATGTTACGTTCCAGCCGCCCTGATACACGTCCCATGAGACTATCGAGGCGATGTTGGAGGTATCGCTCATAACGCGGGCGTGCACCCTGCCCACGCTGTTCACGTTGAAATAGGAGACGGAGAGCGTCTGCAGGTGGTCGAACGCCGCGCGGCGCATGTCGCGCAGGGTATACATCTCCAGCTTGCAGCAGTCGTACGAGGCGACGTAGTCGAGCGCCATCGTGGCGAGCAGGCAGGCGACATACAGCGCGACGAAGGGCCCTATCCCCGAGAGCGTTTTGCCCGCGATAAAATTGTCGAAGGCGTATTGCTGAAACAGCGGCAGCGCGGTGTTGAACACGCCCACAAGCACCGTGCACACCATCATGGCCGCGAACATGCCCCTGTACGGGGAGAGGAAGGGCCTCAATTTTGCAACGGCGGAAAGGCCTGTACGGCCGGGATTTTTTTTGCTCACGGTCATTCCTCCTCGACGTCCTCCGGCAGGCTCATCTGCATGTCGTAGATGCGCTTGTATATCCCGCCGCGCGCGAGCAGTTCGGCGGAAGTGCCCTGCTCGGCAACGCGCCCGCCTTCGAGGACGATTATGTTGTCGGCATTCATAACGGTGGTCACCCTGTGCGATATGAAGATGACGGTCGCCCCGCCGAACTCGCGCGAGAGCGCGGAACGGATGGCGGCGTCGGTAGCGCTGTCCACAGCCGACAGCGAATCGTCGAATATGAGCACGGGCGTCTTGCGCAGCAGGGTGCGCGCTATCGAAACGCGCTGTTTCTGCCCGCCCGAAAGAGTTACTCCGCGCTCGCCCACGATAGTATCGTAGCCCGAGGCGAACGACCTTATGTTTTCGTCGACGCACGCGACGCGGGCGGCTCCCTCCACCTCATCCCTGCCGCAGCCGTCCGCCGCGAAAGCTATGTTTTGGGCGACGGTCCCCGAATAGAGATAACCCTCCTGCAGCACGAAACCTATGCTCGAACGCACGGCGGCGGGCGGGATATCCTCCAGATCTTTGCCGCCTATGGTTATTTTGCCCTCGGTCACGGGATAGAGCCTGTCCAAAAGGTACATAAGGGTAGATTTGCCGCTGCCGGTGCTGCCGAGTATGCCCAGAGTGCCGCCCTGCGGCACCTTGAAGCTTACGTCCCGCAAAACGGGCTTGCCCTCTTCGTAGCAAAAACCGACGTTGCGGAACTCTATGTCGCCGCGCACGGGGTACGCCTCGCCGTACTCCTCCTCGTCGGCGTTTATTATCTCGCCTATCCTCGCGACGGAGACGCCCGCGCGGCTCATGTTTGAGATTATCCTGCCGAGCTGGCGCACGGGGCCCATGAGCATGGTGTTGTACGATATGAACGCGACGAGGTCCCCCTCGCTGATATCGCCGTTGATGCAGAACACCGTGCCGACCACTATGAGCAGCATGCACTGCAGGGCGGCGAGGAAGTCGTTGGTCGTCCAGTACGCGGCAAGGAATTTTTCTATGCGCACCCACAGGCCGGTATAATACACGTTCTGCCGCTCGAACTTGGCCCTCTCGTACCCTTCCCTGCCGAAAGCGCGCACCACGCGCACGCCGGTGAGGTTCTCCTGCGCGAGGGAGGAGAGCACGCCCTCCTCCTCGTCGCACTTTTTGAACGACTTGCGGGCACGCGAATAGAACGCCACCGAATAGCCGACGAGAATCGGGATGAACGCCGCCGCTATGAGCGCGAGATATACGTCCATGACGAACATCAGCGCGAGCGACAGCGCGACGAGTATTATTATGCGGAAGAGCGAAACGAGCTGATTGGATATGAAGTTCGAGATGACGTCCGCATCTGAAGTGCAGCGCTGTATTATATCGCCCGTGCGGTGGGCGGAATGCCAGCCGAGCGGGAGGCGCTGTATGTGCGAAAACAGGAGGTCGCGCATGCGGCGCATGAGCGTTTGGTTGGCGCGGCCGTTCAGATATACCGAAAAATACTGAAAAACGGCGGTGGCAGCCGCTATCGCTGCGATGAGCACCGCTATCATCCACACGTCGCGCCTGAAGGCGTCGGTGCCGCCGAACAGGGCGGCAAGGCGAAGGAACAGCCCCTCGGGCCGCTCTCCCCCTATGACGCAGTCTATGGTGAAACTTATTATCTGCGGGATGACCACGCTCAAGAGGGTAGTGACGAATCCCGCAACCATGCTCGCCGCAAACAACAATTTGCTGCCCCTTAAAAAGAAGAGCAGCAGCCCGGCGTTATTAAGTTTTTTATTGCTGTTTTTACCTTCCATACCCAAAAAGAGCCGGCCCGGGAAGGCGCAGAAGGCGCAGAAAGCGCGAGCCCCGCGGCCGCCGGATCGAATTTGCTTTTATGCCATTATACACCCGCCCCCGCGGAATGGCAAGCGCTTTCGCGGGGGCGGCGCGGGCGTGAAATTTACGGCACCTGCCCGCAACGATTTGACTTGAAGGGCGCGCGCGGCTATAATATCAGCGTAAGCCGCGGGAGCGCGGCAAACTTTTACGGAGCGATGAAATGTTTTTGAGCAGTGCAGAGACGGGACGCAGATATATAGTCGAAAAGATAGCGCTGCCCTTCGAAACGCAGCGCAGGCTGGAGGCGCTGGGCATGACGCACAGGGCGCCCGTCGACGTTTTGAACCGCAAGGGCAAGGGCATACTCATAATCAGGCTGCGCGGCACCCGATTTGCCCTCGGGCGCAACATAACAGAAAACATCGAGGTGGAACCTGATGAGACCGTTTAAAAGAAAATGCTGCGGAGGCGCGCAGGACACGGTCAAAAAGCCCGACGACTATTCCATGACGATAGCCTTCCTCGGCAACCCGAACTGCGGAAAGACCACCCTCTTCAACGCCTACACGGGCGCCAATCTGAAGGTAGCGAACTGGCCGGGCGTTACGGTGGAAAAGGTCGAGGGCGCATATAAATTCAAGGACGAAAAGATAAGGCTCGTAGACCTTCCCGGGATATACAGCCTCACCTCCTACACCATGGAGGAGACCGTTTCGCGCAATTTTATCCTCAGCGGCGACGCCGACGTGGTGATAAACGTCGTCGACGCCTCCTGCCTCGAACGCGGGCTGTACCTCACGCTGCAACTTTTGGAGCTGGGCAAGCCGGTAGTTATTGCGCTGAACATGATGGACATAGTTTTAAAGCGCGGGATGGAGATAGACCTGCACCGCCTGCCCGAGATGCTCGGCGTGCCCGTAATACCCGTTTCGGCGCGCAAACGCACCGGGCTCGACATACTCATACACGCCGCGGTGCACCACAAGGACGCGACCGGGCCCGACAGGCTCATCCACGAACACAAGGACGTTTCGCGGCATGCGCACGACCACCACTCGGAATACACTATGGTATATTCCGACGACATCGAGGACATGATAGACGAGACGGAGGCGGCGCTCCTTAACAAATACCCGCAGATAGAGAACGTGCGCTGGCACGCCATAAAGACGCTGGAGCGCGACGGCGAAGTTACGGGCAAGTACCCGTTGGAGCGGGCCGAGACGCCCGCCGACGTCGAATCGGAGATAATCAACCAAAAATACTCCTTCATCGGCGAAGTCATCGACGAGGTGATGGTGCACAAGCAGCGCAGCGACGCGCTGACCGACAAACTCGACAGGGCGTTTACACACAGGATATGGGGCATACCCATATTCCTCGGCATAATGGCCGCCGTCTTTTTCCTCACGTTCTTTATCGGCGACCTAATAAAGAGCCTTCTGGAGCTTGGGATAGGCGCTCTCTCCGACGCGACGGCAAAGGGCCTCGCTTCGGCAAACGCGAGCGAGATAGTCGTTTCGCTGCTCGTCGACGGCATAATAGGCGGCGTGGGCACGATAATCACCTTTTTGCCCAACATATTCATCCTCTTCCTCGCGCTGGCCTTTTTGGAGGACAGCGGCTACATGGCGAGGGTGGCATATGTGATGGAGGGCGTGATGAGCAGGCTGGGGCTCTCGGGCAAGGCGTTCATACCCATGCTGCTCGGATTCGGCTGCACGGTGCCCGCGATAATGGCCTCGCGCGCGCTCGAAAGCAAGCGCGACAGGTTCAAGGTGATGCTCGTCACGCCGTTCATGAGCTGCAGCGCGCGGCTGACCATATACATACTGTTCGCCGAAATGTTCTTCGCAGGATACGCCTTCCTCGCGGCTTTTTCGATGTATCTGCTCGGCATACTCGTCGCGATAGCCGTTTCGGCCGTGCTGCACCTTATCGACCGCAAAAAAGAGGTAAATTACCTTTTGATAGAGTTGCCCGAATACAAACTCCCCGACGCGCGCACGGTGGGCATATACGTTTGGGAAAAGGTAAAGGACTATCTTTTAAAGGCCGGCACCACCATATTCATAGCCACGCTGATAATATGGGCGCTGATGTACTTCGGCCCCGACGGCTTCGTCGGCGAGGGCAGCGACAAGAGCTTTGCCGCAATAATAGGCGGGCCGCTCAGTGTGGCGTTCGTGCCGATAGGGCTCGGCTTCTGGGAGATAGTCGTGGCGCTCATCGCGGGGATATCCGCCAAGGAAGTCGTCGTTTCGAGCTGCGCGGTGCTCTTCGGGATAGCCGACGCGAGCGCCAATACCGCGGGCTTTGCAGCCGCGCTCGAGGGCATAGGATTCGGTCCGCTGAACGCCGTGTGCCTTATGGTGTTCTGCCTGCTGTATATCCCCTGCACCGCCACCCTTGCCACCATACGCAAGGAATCGAAGAGCGTTGCGTGGACGGCGTTCGCCGCGTTTTTCCAGCTTGCAGTGGCATACGTGATAACGCTGATAGTTTATCAGATAGGGCTTCTGATAGTATGACGCGTGCACACGCGGAAACATGCGCATATGTGCGGGAGGTAAAAACGTGATAGCCACGATAGTCGTTTCGTGCATAGTCGGCGCATGCGCCGCGGCGGCCGCGATATACGTAGTGCGGCGCAAGATAAAAAACAGAGGCCGATGCGCAGACTGCAAAGGAAATTGCTTCGGCTGCCCTTCGAAAGAGCAAAACGACAAAGCCTGCCGCGCCCGAGATAAAAAGACGGACCGACATTAAGGGCGCGCCCGGGCCGTCTGCGGCGCGGCGCGCCCGCTAAAAATTTTGTTTTAAAGTTTGGCAATACAAACAAAACTGTTTGACAAAATCAAAGGTATTTTATATAATAATTAGGCTGTCGGGGCAGACCGGCGGCCTGAATAACATGCACCGTTAGCTCAACTGGATAGAGCGTTGGTCTACGGAACCAAAGGCTAGGGATTCGAATTCCTTACGGTGCACCACGAAACAGAGGACGGCATTTCGCCGTCCTCTGTTTCGTTATGTAGCTAAGCGGGATCCGACTGCGTAGCGCATGCATGCGCCCGCTCGCGCTTCCGCCGAAGGCGGAGCCCTGACAGGGGCCCCGCTCCGCGGGGTATGGCAGCATTCCTTACGGTGCCTGTTTCGCCGTCCTCTGTTTCGTTATGTAGCTAAGCGGGATCCGACTGCGTAGCGCATACATGCGCCCGCTCGCGCTCACGCCGAGAAAAACACGCAGACCGCATTATCGCATGATATCTGCGATATCTTCCCATTCATACAACTTCAACGTGCCCGTGACGAGATGTGCCGCCATATAGCTCGCGTGGCTCTCGAAAAATATTTTCTTTTCACGGTCGACGGCTATCGCGGGGAAACGGTTATCGGGCGTAAGGGCATGAACGTTCCGATACCCGCGCTCTTCCAACTCCCGCAAAATACGCTTCAATTCGGCTTTGCCGTGCCAACGGAGATACAACTGTTGCATAAAAAATACCTCTTTTTGATTATTCCGCAAAGAGGCACGAAAAAAGCCCATCGTACGACGGGCTTTTTAATTGCGTTTGTTTTTGCCCATCGGTCAGCCTTTGGCACCTTACAAAAGCAGGTTGCCGTGCGGTCGCAGGGGCTGTCCCTCGCGCACTCTTTATGGTGAAAAAAGTATAACAGAGACAACGCTCTGTGTCAAGCAAAAAGTTTTAAGGCGTCCCGCGTTTCGGCCAGCGTTTTATCGCAAGAGCGGACCTTTTCTTCGTCGCCGAGCCTTTCCTCCGCTTTGCGGTAATAATAAAGCGCTTTTACGAGCAGTGCAAGCT
>CALVQA010000059.1 GCA_944354725.1 uncultured Clostridia bacterium | reverse complement strand
GATTACAAGGTTCCGGCCCCCAAAATATAATTGCACGGCATTGTCTTGCGGCCGCCCGAACGGGCGGCCGCTTTTTTATCGTCCTCGCCCACACGCAAAAGCTCGGCGCCTTCATCAGGAAAGGCCGCTGATTTATCGGCCGAAATGTTGTATAATGACGGCGGAAAGAAATTTAACGCGCGGGAGCATGTTATATGGAAAAGCCGTTTAAAGATATTTTGTATGAACACGAAAGAGAGGACAGAGCGGCGATCGGCTCGGAAGAGGGCATGATGAACGCCGTCCGCAAAGAATTTTCCAATGCCGGACAGCTCATTTTTCAGGCGCGGCAACAGGGCTTCTCACTCTCTGACTTCTTTTCGGGAAGTCCCCTTCCCGCAGGTATGCCCCTGCCCGTGCGCAGGTCGCAGACATTTTATATAAAGAAACATACGGCGGTGCAGCGGCCGTATATGCACTCCCACGAATTTTACGAGCTCGTATATGTGCAGACGGGCAGGTGTTTGCAAACTCTGAAGGACGGACGGCAAACGCAGTTGAAAAAGGGGCAGTGCTGTCTGCTTCGCCCAGGTGCTGCACACCGCATAGAGCGCGCCGACAGGGGCGACGTAATTTTAAAGGCCGTCATACCGTGCGGGCTGTTTGCACGTTCGACGGATGATATCCCCCTGCCAAACCGGGAAATTATCATGTTTAAGCGCACATCCGGCTTTGCCGAATACCTGCTGATAAGGCTGCTCAGGGAGAGCCGCCTGCGCGACGCCTGGCATGAGAGCGCGACCCGCGCGCTGCTTTCTCTGCTGTTTTGCGAGCTTGCCCGCGGACAGACGGAGCATAGCGCGGAGGCCGAACGGTTTTACGACGAATATTTTCAGACCCAACTCAAACGGGCGTCGCTTGAGCACTTCGCCGCAACTTACGGCTATACCCCCGCCTACGCAAGCAGACTTGTGAGGCGGCAGACGGGCAGAAAATTTTCGGAGCTGCTCTCCGAATACCGCCTGCGGCGAGCGGCGGAACTGCTGTCCTCCACGGATATGAGCGTAGAGGATATAGCCCTGGAGATAGGCTATAAAGTGCCTTCCGCATTGTACAAACATTTCGGCGCCCGCTTCGGCATGACTCCGTCTCAATACCGGACGGGAATAAAACCAACCCGATTTAAAGCGGGCAGATCGTTTCAGATACAAGGCAAAGCCCGCAGGCAATAGCGACCCCTATTGTCAAGGGGTTTAACGCCGTAGATGGGGCGATATGCCCGCTTTAAATTGCTCCGCACCCTTAAATAGCGTATTTTGGGATGAATTGCCGCGATGACGAAGCAGCAATGCCCACTCGCATTGCAATGAGGAAGAACGATAAGGCGCCGAAAGACGAGCCTTGTTTTCTCAAAAACAGTGGACACCCACTGTTTTTGCAAGGCGAGATGAGTGAGCGCATATGCAAGCGCGAACGGTGACCGAGCAAGGCGGTATTTTCACCGCTCGCCTTGCGAGAAGCATTTAAGGGCGGGTTCGTATTACTCCCGTCCGGTATGCCGCAACGCGTTGAACGGGCGGTAAAGAACGGAAACAATTAAGACAAACAAGGAGATAGACTTACGGCGGCGGCAATGATATACTAAACGTGAGTAACCGGTATAATCGGGTAAAGAGGTAAAACTACATGAAAGTTGAAAGGATACACGCCCTGCCGCTCACCAAAGAGCAGGCATTGGAGTATGCCGGAATAATAGCCGCGCAAAACGGGGGCGGCGCCGCCGCAAAGTTAAGATATCTGGGCGGCGGTTCGTTCGGCCGCGCCGTAGCCGTTGAACGCGGGGACGGACAAAAACTTGTCGTCAAATTTTTGCGGGCAGAGGGCATGATGGAAAAGGAAGCGCACGATCTGAAGCTGCTTGCAAAGTACAGCACGTTAAAAGTGCCCGAGGTGCTGTTTACGCGGCCCGCCGACGGGCAGATACCCGTGGACTGTTACGGCATGGAACAGATAGAGGGCAAGAACTCGCTCTTCGCGCTCGGCATGCTCCTCCTCGGCAAAAAGCGCAGAGAGGAGTTTGCCGACCAGGTCACCACGGCTCTGCACGCCATACATTGCTGCAGAAACGACAAGTTCGGCGACACCATGAATGCCGACTGCGACAGCTGGCCGAGCTACTACCGCCCCTTCGCCGAAGAGGTATTGAAAAAGGCCGAAGAGTATTTTGCGGCGGGAAAGCTGGAGGAAAGTGTGATACTCGCCATGCGGGCGGCATGGCAAAAGTTTGACATAATATTTTCCGAAGAGGTGAAAGAGGCCTGCCTCATCCACGGCGACCTCAACGTGGGCAATATCATGGTGGGCAAGGGCTATAAGATAACGGGCTTTATCGACCCCCTCAACTCGGCATACGCCGACAGGGAGTACGACCTGTTTCAGTTCGACAATCTGACGGGCAAGCGCTTTTTCCTGCGCGAAACGTATATCAAAAAGTACGGAGCAAGCCGCTACTGCATGCAAAAGCTGGCCTTTTACGGGCTTTGGAACGAGGTCTACTGCTATATCAGGTCGGGCGTTTTAGTCGGCCTTATAATGCGCCCGCTCGTGAAGAACATGAACGAGCGACTGAAAGAGCTGTGATCTCCTTGGGCGCGGCGGTCGTGCGGGCGGCCCTGAGGGCCTTCACCTATCCGTACAGAAGGAAATTTGCCTCGCTGTCGCGGTCGGTCACGCTTAAAAACAAACCGTATGAACCGCCGAAGGGATTTTCATTTGACTTGCAAAATTTCGGCGGAGTTCGGGTGGAAAAATTAGTGCCGCCTCAATGGGGCGGCGGGATAATTTTGCAGTTCCACGGCGGCGGACACACGGCGCCCATGAACAACATGTACCGCAGAGCGGCGGAAGGGCTCGCCGCAAACTGCGGCTGCACCGTGTACAGCATAGATTACCGCACCGGCGCCGACCTCACCTATCCCGCCGTGCACGACCAATGCTATTCGGCATACGCCGAACTCTGCAAAAGCGTGCTATCAGACGCCCGTTTTGTCGCCATAGGCGACAGCTTCGGCGCTAACCTGCTCCTCTCTACTTGCCTGAGGGCGAGGGACGCCCGCCTTCCGCTGCCGTCCGCGCTCGTCTGCATATGTTCATACATAGACATGGCGGCTTCGGGAAGTTCCTACAGGGAAAATTGTTATAGCGACCCCCTCTACGCCCTGCCGAGGGGCTGTGACTTTGAAGAGCACGAAAGGCATATCCGCCGCATATCGCCCTATTGCGGCGATACG
>CALVQA010000058.1 GCA_944354725.1 uncultured Clostridia bacterium | reverse complement strand
TATTGGCAGATACTTCCGCTCGTGCAGACGGGCTACGGCGATTCGCCCTACCAGTCGGTCTGCTGCAATTCGGGCAACCCCTATTTCATCGACCTTCCTACCCTCGCGCGGCGCGGTCTTCTTGACGAGGAGGAGCTTGCCGCCGCCGAAATGCCGGAGGGCGATATCGACTACGGCGAGCTGTACAGGCGGCGCTACGCCACGCTGCGCCTCGCCTATGCCCGCTTCGATATCAACGATCCCGCGTTCAAGAGCTTTGTGGAGAGCGGTCGGTTCGACGATTACGCGCTGTTCATGTCGCTAAAGAGCATGTACGGCGGCACCTACCGCGACTGGCCGCGCGCCTATAAGTATAAAGAGGGGCTGGCGATATCGGAGCTGCGCAAAAACCTGTATAAAAAGGAATATTGCTTCTGGCAGTTCTTGCAGTTCGAATTTTTAAACGAGTGGAAGGCGTTAAAGGATTATGCCAACGCCAAGGGCATAGAGATAGTGGGCGACATCCCGCTCTACGTCGCCGACGACTCCTCCGACGTGTGGGCGCGTCCCGAACTCTTCCTTCTGGACGAGGACCTCGATCCCGTGGAAGTGGCGGGCGTGCCGCCCGACTATTTTTCGGTCACGGGGCAGTTGTGGGGCAATCCGCTGTATGACTGGGACGCCAACGAGCGGGAGGGCTTTGCCTGGTGGACGGAGCGCATAAAGCGCTCGTGCGAGCTGTACGACATCGTGCGTATCGATCATTTCCGCGGGTTCGACAGGTTCTATGCCATTCCCGAAGGCGCCCCCACCGCAGAGACGGGCGAGTGGAGGCAGGGCCCCGGCATGAAGCTGTTTGCCGCGGCGGAGAGCGCCCTCGGCGACGTGAAGATAATAGCGGAGGATCTCGGCGTCATCGACGAGGGCGTCGTGGCCCTGCGCGAGGCGACGGGTTTCCCCGGCATGAAGATAATGATGTTCGCCTTCGACGGGAACGAAAACAACGAATACCTGCCGCAACACATAACGGAGAACACCGTCACCTATACGGGCACTCACGACAACGACACCGCTCTCGGCTTCGTGCTCGGCATGAGCGAAGAGCGCTTTGCCTCGTTCCGCAAGCTCGTTCGGGCGGCGCTCAAATACGAGGGCGTCAGCTACCCCGTCGTGTCCGTGCACGACGCCGCGCGCGCGATAGTGAGGTGCGCGCTCGGTACCCGCTCCGATATCGCGATCGTGCCCGTCCAGGACATCCTCGTGCTCGGCAACTCCGCCCGCATGAACGTGCCTTCGACTTCGTCGGGCAACTGGCGGTTCAGGCTGAGCGAGGTCCCCGGCCGCCGCGTTGCCGCATGGCTGCGCAACGCCGTAAGGTCGAGCGGCAGGGAGTAAGGCGGGATCTGCCGCTGTATTTGAATATTAATATTAAACCTAAGGTTATAAACTATGCGGGGCGCAATTTGATCTGCGCCCCGCATAAATCATATTTATTTCAGGTTTAAAATGTCGTCGGATGAACAATCGAGGTATGCGCATAGCCGCGCAAACGTTGAAAGCGAAGGCTGAGCCCTGCCGGAACAATACTGGGATATCGTAGGACATGAAACGCCTATGGCTTTGGCGATGTCGCTTTTCTTCTTTCCCGATTGGTCTATTTCCCGTTTTATGTTTTCGCTTATGACCGCGTCTAAACTGTTTTTCATATATTAATATTATTAGGTATTGCCTAAATTTGCTTAACTTTTAGGCATTGCCTAAATTATAATGTCGATACTGTACGGTCGGAGAGAATGTATGAATAATAAGAAGATATGTCTTGCGCTTGGATTGCCGACGCGGGCTACATTTTTGCGTACGTGTATTTGTGCAAAGGGCTCGGTTCGGGGTGGTATGCCGGTGTCGGAATAGCCGGCGTGATACTTTTTCCCTTGGTTGCCGTCCTTGCCGTTATATTCTTTATTCTGTATCTGATCCTCTTTCTTTTGCGCGGATTTTTCTCGGTGGCGAAGGTCGGATCTTCCGGTAACGGATTTGTCGAAGGGTTCAAAGCCGGTTACCGTGGTACCGAACTGCCGCCTGAAACGACAGAGATACACGAAGGCGGCCATAAGAGGATCCTTACTCCCGAGGGTTATGATTTGGGACATGTCGGCAACAGCAGGTACAAATATCGCGACGACCTCGGCCGGGAATGGTATTCGGAAGACGGCGGTAAAACTTTCTATCTTGAAAAATGATATGTCGGTGACGGGCGGCGCGTAAAACGCGCCGCCCGCGGCTTTATGTCGTCGGCACGTCGTATTGCCTCTCCTCTTTGCTTTCGGCGGAGAATATGCGCGTGCACAGCACGGTCATGTCGTCCTCCGCCCTGCCCTTCGTGCGGGCGAGCGCGCCGCTCAGCAGCATGTCGGCAAGGTTTTGAGGGTTCAGCGGGCGCAGCGGCCGCAAAAACTCCACGAGCTCGGGCGTGGAATCGAATGCCGTCGTTATGCCGTCGCTCATGAATATCAGCATGTCGCCGTCCTCCGTCCTGTCGGAGAAAACGGTGGGGCGCAGGCTGTCGAGTATGCCGAGGGGCAGGCTCTCGCCTTCCAGCACCTTCACGTCGCCGCCGCGCAGTATCACGGCCACGGGCGCGCCTATCTTTACAAATTCCGCGGCGCCCGTGTTCAGATCTACCGAGCATATGTCGATGCAGGCGAACCGCTCCTCGCGGGAGAAGGAGAGCAGCCTGTTTATCGTGCCGAGCACCGTGCCCTCGGGCATCTCCGCGCGGTAGAACGCCTCTATGAGCGAAACGGCCGTGCGCGAGACCTTGCGTGCGTATTCCCCGCTGCCCATGCCGTCGGACAGCGCCATCAAAAAGCGGTGCTCGTTTATGCGTATAACGGTATGGGTATCGCCCGAGGCCCGCTCTCCCCGTTTTTTTACGGTCGCAACGCCGAATACCGCATCGAATTTGGGCGGGCGGCAGAATATGCAGCATCTCTTTTCGCCGCCAGGTTCGGTCTTGTCTTTGAGCATGTACGGCCTGCCTGTGACGCGCTCCAGCGCGGCGCACGCGGCGGCATAGTCGGCGTTGCCTATGAGGACGGCGTATATCTCCTCCGTTTCGGCGCAGAAGTATGCCTCGGGGCAGGCCATGCCCGCCGAGGCGAGCGCGGCGGATATCGCGCGGCCGAGCTCTCCCGAGCGCCCCGTGCGGCAGAGTTCCGCGGCGTTGTTTTTAAGCACTGCGGCTATGCCTTTCGCCTGTTCGGCGAGCAGTTTGCGCCCCGCGCGCGCATTCTCCGCCTCGGTCATGAACCTGCGGTATTCGGCGAGCAGCCCGTTCAGCGCGGCTATCACGTCGGAGGGGGCCGTGCAGTTCTGCGTTACCGCCGGCGGCAGGTCGATCAGGTTGACCTTGCCCTTCATCGCGCCCGCGTCCACGAGGCTTGCGAAGCCTTTATACACGACGCTCTTTTCGCAGCGGGCGCGCTTGCCGCAGTTTTTGCACAGCCTCTCCTTCAGTTCCGTCACCACTCGCTTTTTGGCGCCGTCCTCGTCGGCGGTCTCGTCCATCTCCCTGAAGGCGCACTCCATCTCGCGGAACACGTCGCTCAGCCTGAACAATTTTTCGCCCGTGCGCTCCCGCTCGCGGTCTATCGCCGTGTCGGAGAGCGTCTTTCTCACGGTGAGGGTATCCATCAGGGCGCAGAGCTTTTTGTCGGAGGGGAGCGCGGCGAGCAGGCAGCACGCCGCCACCGACGCCGCGTACGGCAGCGCCCGAGCCATCCCTTCGGAAAACACGCCGCGGAAATACCCGTATGCGCATATCAGCGCGCATACGCACAGCGGCGCGCCCCATCTCCCCGCCCGCGCAAACAGCAGGGCGACGGCGCACACGCACAGGCACGCGGTGAGCGGAGAGGGCGAAAGCGTCGCGGCGCTCGGCGCGAGCCCCGCTGCCAGCGCTGCGAGCATGGCGGCAGGGCCCTTGAAAAACCGTGCGGAAAAGGCTATCGCAAAGGCTGCGAGCGCGGCGCAGGCCGCTTCTCCCGCAAGGTTGCAAAGCCCCGCGTCGGCAAGCACGAGCATCGCCGCGAGAGAGAAATATTCGTCCTCCTTCAGCCTGCAGCGCCCGAGTCTGAATATGCAGGCGTACACGCTCTTGTACGAAAACAGAAATATCACGGTCGCCGCCGCCGCGGCCGCCGCGCGCGAAAGGTAGGGGCTGCCGAGCGCTTCGAGGGCGGGGGCGTCCCAATCGGAGAGGGCTATGAACGGGGCGAGGGCGAGCAGCAGATAGATCGCCGCCTCAAATCTCATCTTCCTGCCCGTGCGGCGGTATAAAAAGGTGACCGCCGCAAGCAGCGCCGCCTCGGCGAGGGCGCACAGAAAGGCGGCGAGGCTGAGATGCACCGCCGAGCAAACTATGTACACGGCGGGGGCCGCCAGCAGGTTGCCTCCGCATATCAGAAGCGAAAAATACAGCCCGAGCGAAAGGGGGACTCCGCTCGCCGCGCCGTTGATCAATGCGCATGCGGCTGCGAATATCAGATATAAAAATACGCTTTTTACATTAATTTTAAACGGCATACCGCAATTGTAACGGTATGCCGCGCGAATAATTTATTTTGTTTTATGATATATTGTCGAAATAAAAGCAAAGCCCGTGCCAATCCCCCGCGGCGCGAAAGACGTCCGCCGCGCGTGGCGCGGAGAGGGAGCTCGGATTATTTTAAACAGAGTATCAGCACGGCGATGTCGGCGGGGTTTACGCCCGAAATGCGCGAGGCCTGCCCCAGCGAAGCCGGCCTTATCTTGCCGAGTTTTTCGCGCGCCTCCAGCCTGAGGCCCTCTATCTTTGAGTAGTCGATGTCGTCGGGCAGCTTTTTTTCCTCGAGTTTGCGGGCGCGCGCTATCTGTTCCAGGCCCTTTTTCAGGTAGCCCTCGTATTTTACGTATATCTCGGCGGACTGCGCCGCGCTCTCGTCCTCGCTCAGCTTTCCGAACGCGTCCTCTATCTGTTTTAGCGTGGCGCCGCGGCGTATGAGGTCGGCTATCGTGAGCGGTCTTTCGGTGCCCTCGAGCCCCTTCGCGCGCAGGAGGGCGTCGGCTTCGTCCGCGGGCACGCGCCTCTGCATCGCGCCGAGGCAACGTTCGTATGCCTCCTTCCGCGCGAGGTATTTTTTATAGCGCTCCTCGGTGACCAGTCCGCATTCGTACCCCTTGAGGGTGAGGCGGAAATCGGCGTTGTCCTGCCTTATCTGCAGCCTGTGCTCGGCGCGGGAGGTCATCATGCGGTAGGGTTCGTCGGTCCCCTTGGTGACGAGGTCGTCTATCAGCACGCCTATATATGCTTCGTCCCGCCCGAGTATCAGCGGCTCTTTGCCGCGTATCTTCAGCGAGGCGTTCAGTCCCGCCATCAGCCCCTGCGCCGCCGCCTCCTCGTAGCCTGAGGTGCCGTTTATCTGCCCCGCGGTATACAGGCCCTGCACCTTTTTGCTTTCGAGCGTGGGGCAGATGTCGAGCGTGTCGATGCAGTCGTACTCTATCGCGTAGGCATAGCGCATTATGTCGCAGTGTTCCAGCCCCGCCACGGTGCGGTACATCGCCACCTGGACGTCGTGCGGGAGGGAGGAGCTCATGCCCTGCACGTAAACTTCCAGCGTGTCTGCCCCCTCGGGCTCCAAGAACAGTTGGTGGCGCTCCTTGTCGGAAAAGCGCACCACTTTGGTCTCTATGGAGGGGCAGTAGCGCGGCCCTGTGGAGAGTATGGTGCCGTTATACAGAGGGGAGCGGTCAAGGTTGCCGAGTATTATCTCGTGCGTGCCGCGGTTTGTGTATGTGAGGTAGCAGGGCAGGCTGTTTTTTATGTGCCTTTCCGTCATGAACGAAAAGGGGAGCACGTCGTCGTCGCCGTACTGTATCTCGCATTTGCCGAAGTCGACCGTGCGCCCGTCTACGCGGGCGGGCGTGCCCGTTTTGAAGCGGCGCACCGTGTAGCCGAGTTCGGCAAGGTTTTCGGTGAGGGCGGTGGCGGGGGCGAACCCGTTCGGCCCGCTCTTTTTTACCACGTCGCCCGTGACGGTCTCTGCGTTGAGGTAAACGCCCGTGCACAGTATGGCGGCCTTGCAGTACAATATCCCGCCGTAGGTCGTTCTCACGGCGCGCACTTTCCCGCCTTCGGCGATTATCTTTTCGGCCTCGCCCTGGACGATCCGCAGCCCCGGCGTGTGTTCGAGGGTGCGCTTCATTTCGGCATGATAGGCGTTCTTGTCCGACTGGCATCTCAGCGATTGCACCGCCGCGCCCTTGCCGACGTTGAGCATGCGCATCTGCAGCGCCGTTTTGTCGGCGTTTATGCCCATTTCGCCGCCGAGCGCGTCTATCTCGCGCACGAGGTGCCCCTTGGCCGTGCCGCCTATGGAGGGGTTGCACGCCATAAAGGCTATGCTGTCTAAATTCAGCGTGAGCATGGCCGTGCTCAGCCCCGTGCGCGCGCAGGCGAGCGCCGCCTCGCACCCCGCGTGCCCCGCGCCCACCACGACCACGTCGAACGTTCCTTCGGTAAATTCTTGCATGGTGTTTTCCCTCAAAAAATTCCCGTCATTTCCGACGGGAATCTTTCGTGTGTCATTTTTTTAATATTATGTTCTTTATGTCGTCCACGTCCTTGGCTATCCTGTCGTTGTTGCGGCACATCTCTTCCACTTTGTCGCGGGAATAGAGCATGGTAGTGTGGTCGCGTCCGCCCAGTTCCTTGCCTATGGAGACGAGAGGGAGGGAGAGGAGCTCGCACATGAGATAGCAGCATATCTGCCTGGGGATGACGACCTCCTTTTTCTTGCTCTTGCCCGTTATGTCGGATCGCTCTATGTGATAGAAGCCCGTGACGGCGTTTATCACCGTTTCTGGGGTGATCTCCTCGTTGCCGTCCTCGGAGACGGCCTCGCTGAGCGCGTTGCGCGCGAGCTGCACGGTTATCTGCTCTTCGTGCAGGCGGGAGGCGAATATCACCTTCGTCAGCCTGCCTTCGAGGGTGCGCACGTCGTCGCCGCTGTCCTTTGCCAAAAAGTTCAAAACGTCGTCGGGCACGACGCACTTCTTTTCAAAGGCTTTGCGCTTCAATATGGCCACTTTGGTCTCGTAGTCGGGGGGGAGTATGTCGAACAGCAGCCCGCCCGAAAAGCGCGTCCGCAGCCTCTCTTCGAGCGCGGGCAGCTCTTTGGGGGAATGGTCTGATGAGATGACTATCTGCTTGCCCTTTGCCACCAGCTCGTTGAACGTGTGGAAAAATTCCTCCTGAACGGCCTTCTTGTTCTCGATGAACTGGATGTCGTCCACGATCAGCACGTCGGCGGAGCGGTAGTGCTGCCTGAGCTTGTTGCCCTTGTCGCGCGTGTCGGCGCCGCGGCTGGTGAACATGGTGTCGATTATTTCGTTCACGAACTGTTCGCACGTAATGTATATTACTTTAAGGTAGGGTTTTTCGCGCGCTATCTTGTTGGCTATCGCCTGCATCAGGTGCGTTTTGCCGAGGCCCGTGCCGCCGTAAATGAACAGCGGGTTATAGGTGCCGGCGGGGTCGTCGGCCACAGACTGCGCCGCGGCGAACACATATTCGTTGTTCGGGCCTACGACGAAGCTCTCGAACGTGAACTTTTTGTCGAGATTGGCGGGCGCGCCGAAATCTTTGCTCTCCTCCTCCGGCCCGTTGTAAACGTAGCCGTCGGCGCCCTCTATTTTCAGGCGGAAGTCGGTTATGCCCACGCCTGCTTCGGCTATGGCTTCGCGCATCTTGTCGGCAAGGGTGGTGGTTATGTATTTGGCAAAGCTCTCCGTGGGCGCCTCCAAAACGATGTAGCGTCCGTCGATATCCACGGGCACCAGCTTTTCGATGAAAGTGGTGTAGTTGATGTGCGAGACGAGCTCGCGCATCTTCTCTTTTATGGGATTGTATAAAAAGTCAAAGTTTCCCTTTGCCGTCATAAGTTTTGCCCGAAAGTTCCTTTGAAATTTTTGAATTGTGTGCTATAATGCAACCGGAGCGCATGAGGGCGCATGCGGGCAAAAAAGCACGTTTTTTCTGCTGTTTTAACTAAGTATACTACAAGTCGCCGCCAAAATAAAGTATTTTGTGGAAAAATGCACATAAAAAATTTAAAGCTGAAAAATTTCAGAAACTATGCCTTTGAAAGTTTTGATTTTTCCGAAGGGCTCAACGTGCTGTACGGCAAAAACGCCCAGGGCAAGACCAACTGCGCCGAAGCCGTGTTCTATCTGTGCACGGGCGTTTCGCCGCGCGCCCGGCGCGACAGGCAGCTCATAAAGCACGGGGAGAGCAGCGCGGAGATAGCCGCGCTCGCCTCGGGCAGGTACGGCGACGTGAGCATCGCCGCCACGATATACGAGAACGGGCGCGAAGTGCGCGTGAACGGCAACAGGATAGCGCGCAACGCCGACCTTCTCGGCAACATATTCAGCGTATTTTTCTCCCCTTCGGAGCTGCGGCTCATCCAGGACGGGCCGGACGAGAGGCGCAGGTTCCTGAATATTTCGATATCGCAGCTTTCCAAGAGCTATTATACGGCGCTGTTGCGCTACAACAAGATCCTGGAGCAGCGCAACAACCTTCTTAAGGACAGGGATACCGGGCTGGTGTACGATACCCTTCCCGTCTGGGACGAGCAGCTTTCAAAGTATGCCGCCACCGTGGTGAGGCACCGCGCGGAATTCATCGCCCGCCTCTCGCCCATAGCAAGGGAGGAGCACGCGCGGCTCACCGACGGCGCGGAGACGCTCGAAGTACGGCCCGACAGGGCCTATGACGGCGACGAGGACGAGCTCAAGGACATGCTGTTCCTCGAACTCAAGAGAAATTACGAGCGAGATATTCGTTTGGGCTACACGACGTCGGGGCCGCACCGCGACGACATCGACTTCGTCATAAACGGGCAGGACGCCAAGCACTTCGCCTCGCAGGGGCAGACGCGCACGGCCGCCCTCTCTTTAAAGCTCGCCGAAATGGAGATATTCAGGCAGCTCTCCGGCGAGTATCCCGTGCTGATACTCGACGACGTGATGAGCGAGCTCGACCTGCCGCGGCGCAAAAAGCTCGTCGAGAGGG
>CALVQA010000057.1 GCA_944354725.1 uncultured Clostridia bacterium | reverse complement strand
CTTACAGTATACCGCATGCGCCGAGTGCAAAACATACAGCGGAAAGTATGGCAAGATATACGATGAAAGGTACATACCTTCCCGAAGACGCACAGCCCTTCATAAATTTTATCGAAAAGAATCCCGCCGTTGCCGATGCGGCTAAACCCACCGCTATGCAAACGCCGAGCTCCCCGCCCGACGCCGCAAAAACGCCATACAATCCTCCGTCCGCTATTCCCTTTGCCAAGGTAACGGCAAAGCCGCCGGATATAACGGGTATACTCATCAGAAAGGAAAAATCAGCTGCCTCTTCACCGCCTGCCCCGCTCAGTATCCCGGCAGCTATCGTTGCGCCGCTGCGCGATATACCGGGCACGATGGCTACCGCCTGGGCCAAGCCCATTACGGAAGCGCGCAGACCGTTCAAAGGCAGCCCTTCCCGCCTCAGAGAGCAGCGACGCGCGGCCGCAAGCAGCACGGCAGTAAACGCAAATCCCGCCGCAAGATACATGCCGCCGTAAAACAGTCCGTCGACGACGTCCCCGAGCAACAGTCCCGCGGCTCCCGCGGGAACGGTGGCCGCAAAAAGATAGAGCAGCCGTTTGAACGGCCTTGCGAAAAGCCCGGCAATCTTCTTGCGATACACCGCCAATACGGCAAGCAAAGTGCCGAGATGCAGCGTAAGGTCGAACAGCATGTCGGCCCCGCCGAGGTTGACGTTCATTAGACGCTGAGCGAGCACCAGATGCCCGCTCGACGATATCGGCAAAAACTCTGTCACGCCCTGCAAAACGCCGAGGAACAGCGCCTGAAATACAGTCATATACCCACCGAAAGCATAATATTTCTAATAAATATATGCCGCGGCGGACAGCCGTATTCCGAACAAAGCCGCACGTCCGCTATCGGTCCCGCACAAAAAAACGGCCCCGCGGATTTCTCGCAGAGCCGATCTTTGATTCAATTTTCCGATATCGATCAGGATTCGCTCGACGACAGGGAAGTCGTTATGCTTGTAAGATCGCTGAACCTGCTCTCGTATACGACTACGGAAGAATCGTTGTAGTAATTTTCGAGCAGATCGCTCTGATGCCTTGTGCCCGCACTCTCGAGGTCGGAGCTCTTGAGCATATCGTAGAAGTTATACTCAAAGGTGCCTTCCGTGTCGATCCTGCTCCAGTCGACGTCGTAGATCTCGCCGTCGGTACCGGACTCAAGCACATAGGTGACATAGATGAGATGCCAGCCATAGTCGCCCGCGCATACCGCAAACGAACCTACGCCGCCCTCTCTGATGGCATACTGCGCAGCGTACTCAAATTCTTTGATCCAGCTCGTAGTATAGGCGCCGACCGTGTAACCCACATATTTCGAAAGTACGGCGGTATCGGTAGTGTACGCATACTGCAGTTCGTTCACCGCGCTCATCGCCTTGTAATAGTCGGAGCTCTCGTTCATGAGATCGGAAGCGACGAACTCGCCGAGATCGACCTTGCCGTATACATACATCATCTTGGAATAGTCTATCTCATCGTTTTCGTCAACGAAAACCGAATTGTTGTAGTAGCTTTCGGGATCCGACGCACCGAACGTTCCATCCTCCGACCAATAGCCGTAATCGACGGTACCCTCGCCGAGCACAAATTCGAGATAGCCGGAGAACTCGCCGAGCAGGCCGTCTATATCCACATTGTTTGCTATTAGCGTGTAGCTGTCGTCGGCGTTCTTTACCGCGGTACCGTTATAAGTATACATTCCGTAATACTTATCGAGCGATTCGTACCTGTCGGTTTTTGTGAGATTGTTTTCGAAAAAGAGCATGTTGCGCCCTTCATCTCCGCCGTTATAATACGACAGTCCGCTCTCCGATGCGTCGAAGCTGTAATCAACACCGCCGTTGAACCAGCTCGAACGCTGGTCGGTGGAAGTGATATTGGAAAGTATATCGTTCCTGAATTCGTAATACTGATCCTGAGTTATAACGTCGTTGGTGAGCAGCGCGGTAAGCGAATCGAGCTGGACCTGCTGCTGAGCGCTGAACGGCATGAGTATGTTATATACATAGCCGAACTTATTGCCGTTATCGGTATCGGGCGCATAGAGTATGAACGACGTATCCGACAAGCTGTCCATATCGGTGACGAGGCTGTCGGCGGAAGTATAGCGCGCCTTCTGCTGCCCCACTATCTCCTCGTATCTGTCAGACACGTAAGAGTAGCTGTTTGCCTCTATGCTCTCTTCGAGGCCGTCTCTGTAGAGCTCGTAGTAGTTCAACAGCACCTGCTGGCGAAGAAGCGTGAGATAGTCGGACTGAACATAGCTGAGATCCCACACGTCGCGTATGTCGTCGTCCTCGGTAATGAGGTAGTTGGAGTCGAGCAACTGGATAAATGCGTTGTATGCCTGCCTGCGCGACCACATCGTGGTGCCTTCGAGCGCATCTTCGTCCTGATATATGCCGCTGTCGCCTATAAGGTAACCGTCGTAGCCTGTATAAATGCCGTAATCGAGCTCGCCTTCGGAAACGGGATAGTAATTCTCCTTTTCGGTATCCACCCCCGAAGGAAGCGTGGCCGACGAAGTGCCGTGGTCGTGTTCGGAATCGAGATACTCTTCTTCTTCGCTGTCTATCGCCGTATTTATTGACGACATGAGAGTGTATTTTGTAAGCGTAACGTAGTCGACGTTGTCCTCGCCTTCGAAGCTGTCTACGCTCTCCTGATATTTAAGGAGCGCCTCGTAACGGGCCGCGTCGCTGTCGAGACCGTTAAACCACGAAACGGCGCCGGAAGCCGAAGAAAACTCGGTATAATTTTCGTCCTCGGCCATATCGCGAAGGGTCGAGAGCGTAGCATACTGAACGAGGACCGCATTGTTTATCAGCGTTTCGGAAAGCGTTTTAAAGGCTTCGCCGTAGGAGATGCCGCTCTGAACGAGCGAGGAGCCCGAGTTGAGGAAATAGGCCACGAGTTCACGCTTGAGTATGGAAGTGCCCTCGCCGAGCGCGCCGGCATAATCCGCAAGGTCGGCGCCGAGCTTGCCCGATTCGCCGATGTTAACTTCCGCTATCACCTGCTCCATATCCGCCTGCGATTTGGCAGACACGAGCGCACAGCCGGCAAGAGATACCGTGCAAGCGATCGCTCCGGCCGTTACCAAAGATAAAATTTTTGTTCTCTTTTTCATTAAAGTTTCTCCGCAAACTATCCTGCGTTTATATTTCGCACGCTCAACGCGCGCACAAACACATTTATCATTATATAATAATTTCGGCGGTATAGCAAATCATTTTTTCTAAATTTTAGGTGAAACTTGCCGCAAATTTCAAAAATTTTGTCATCCGCTTCATTGTTTCGGCGGGATCGGAACGCATGCCGAAATTTATCCGCGGCAAGCCCGTCATCGAAACATGTATGACCGAGGAGTATTTATCCATTGCGGCGCGCAGCCTCGCGTCGGCAAGGGCCGAGAGTTCGGCAAACTCAAAATAAGCCTCTTTGGCACTCACCGCTATCTTCGCCACGCCGAATTTGGAGGCGTATGCCTTCATCACGGCGATTATGAGGAGGTTGAGCGCTTCGGGCGGCATGACGCCGTAATTTTCCTCCACCGAGGTGCACACGCGCTTATAGTCGGCGAGCGTCCTTATCTCGGCTATCTGCTTGTAGCAGTCCATCCTGCCAGCAGGCGACTCTATATAGCTCTCCGGCAGATAGGCGGTCGCCTTTATGTCGAGCTCGACGGTCGACGCGCTTTCGCCCGATATCTCTTCCTTCAGCATCTTGGAATACAGTTCGTAGCCGACTTTATCCATATGCCCGTGCTGTTCGGCGCCGAGGACGTTGCCCGCCCCCCTTATCTCGAGGTCGCGCATGGCTATCTTGAAACCAGAGCCGAGCTCCGTAAACTGCATTATGGCCTTGAGCCGCTCGGCGGCTTCGCTCGTCATAACTCTTTCGGGCTTGAACGTAAAATACGCCTGAGCCAGCCTTGTGCTCCTGCCCACCCTGCCGCGCAACTGATAGAGCTGCGAGATGCCCAGCCTGTCGGCGTCGATCACGATGATGGTATTGGCATTCGGCAAATCTATGCCGTTTTCTATTATTGTGGTAGTGACGAGAATGTTTTTATCTCCCCTGTAGAAGGCGAGCATGTTGCCTTCGAGCAGGTCTTTATCCATTCTGCCGTGGGCATAGCACACCTTTCCTTCGGGCACTATCTCCGCTATTTTGCCCGCAAACGAAGATATCGTCTCCACCCTGTTATACAAAACGAACACCTGCCCCCCGCGCGAAAGCTCTCTCACGCAGGCGTCGCGGATGAGCGTTTCGGTCTCCTCCACGACATAGGTCTGAACAGGCATCCTCTTTTGGGGAGGAGTGTTTATCGTGCTTATGTCCCTGATGCCCGAGAGAGACATGTGCAAAGTGCGCGGTATCGGCGTCGCCGTCATTGTGAGGCAGTCGACGTCGTTTTTTATGTGTTTAATCTTCTCCTTGTGTTCCACGCCGAAGCGCTGCTCCTCGTCGAGCACGAGCAGCCCGAGATCGTAAAATTTCACGTCGTCGGAAAGCAGGCGGTGCGTGCCTATAATAAGATCGACTTCGCCGCTCGCCAACCGTTTGAGAGTGCCCTGCTGCTCCTTGGGCGTTTTAAAGCGGTTCAGCTTTTCCACTCTTACGCCGAACTCGGCAAAGCGTGCGCACGCTGTGTTGTAATGCTGTTCCGAAAGTATGGTGCTCGGGCACATGACGGCGGCCTGCTTGCCCCCCAATACACAAAGATAAGCAGCCCGCAGCGCCACTTCCGTTTTACCGTAACCGACGTCGCCGCACAACAATCTGTCCATGACCTTGTCGGAGCACATATCGGCCTTTATCTCGGCGATGGAGCTGAGCTGATCGGGGGTCTCTTCGTATTGGAAGGAATCTTCGAACTCCTGCATCATGACGGCATTTTCAGGAAAACAAAAACCGCGCTTTTTGCTCCTTTCCGCATACAGCTCTTTGAGGTCGAACGCCATCTTTTTTATCGATTGGCGCACGCGCTCCTTTATCCTTTCAAATTCGGCCCCGCCTATCTTTGAGAGCGCGGGATCGTCTTTGCCGACGTATTTGGAGAGTATATCCATCTGTTCGACGGGCACATACAGCATATCGCCGCCCTTATACTCGATGGATATGTATTCCTTTATGCCGTCGGTCGTCTCTATTTTACGGGTACCCGTTATCCTACCGATGCCGTGCTTTTCGTGAACGGCGTACTGGCCTATCTCGGGAGCGGTGAACATGTCGCCGCGCCTTCTGCGGATGCGGCGGGAGGACGCGGCCTTCGTGTAGAGGTCGCCGCTGCCGAGAACGGCAAGGCGGCATTCGTGCAACACGAACCCGTGAGCAAATTCTTCGGAGGACACCGCCACGCCCCTGAGGGCTTCGAGCCTGTCGGAAATAGGATTGACAGGCAACCCTTCGTCGACGAGCGCCCCGACAAGTTTTTCGGTGCGCGCAGGCGAGCCGCTGAAAACGAGCACCCTGTATCCGCCCTTTATCCAGTTGCGGATATCGATCATAAGCTCCGGCAGCGAATTCAAATAGGAAGGCGCGGGCGTCGAACGCAGATCGTATGTTTTGAGCGGCGAAAAAAAGAACGTGCTGCCGAAAAACGTTTGGAGCGCCACGCCGTTGAACGCCGCGAGACTGCCGTACAGCTTATCTTTGGGGATGAGCTGATAAAAGGAGAAATCGAACGCCTCGCCGCCCGCCTTCAGCTCCCTGAACCTGTTTTCGTGCTCCGAGTACACGCCCTCTATCCTGTCGCGAATGAGCTTGCATTCGTCGAAACAGACGGCAGTGCCGCGCGGAAGAACGTCGAACAGCGTGGTCGTGCCCGAAAGCAGCGGCATGAGATACGAAGCGCCCGCGAAAGGAGCGCCGCCCTCCATGCGCGCGATTATATCGTCTGCTATGGCACGCGCCCTGCCGAACGCTTTAACGTCGCGAAAGGTTTTCAGCCCGTCGGCAAGCGCCTTTTTTACGACGGGCACGTCGCGCGCCGATATCACGGCCTCCGCGGCGCACGCTATCTTCAACGCACCCGCCTCGGGAAGCCTTTCGC
>CALVQA010000056.1 GCA_944354725.1 uncultured Clostridia bacterium | reverse complement strand
GATAGAAAAAATAAGGGAGCAGGTGCAGAACGTTGAATAAGAATGCAAATAACGTGCTTGCCGTCATCTCCGGCCCGTCCGGGGTGGGCAAGGGCACGGTGATAAAGCGCATGTTCGCGCTCGACCCTTCGCTGTGCGAGAGCGTCTCGTGCACCACCCGCCCCCCGCGCGAGGGCGAGGAGAACGGCCGCGAATATTTCTTCGTCGGCCGCGGGCGCTTCGAAGAGATGATAGAGCGCGGCGAGCTTTTGGAGTATTCGGCCCACTTCGGCAATTACTACGGCACGCCTAAGGCGTTCGTGGAAGAAAAGCTTAAAACGTGCGACGTGATATTGGAGATAGAGGTGGACGGGGCGCTGCAGGTAAAGGCGGCGCATCCATCCGCCCTCCTCATAATGATAGTGCCGCCCGACATGGACGAGCTCGCCAGGCGGCTGCGCTCCCGCGGGACGGAGAGCGAGGAAAAGGTGGCGGGCAGGCTCGCCCGCGCGGGGTACGAGCTCTCCAAGAGGAGCGAATACGACTACTGCGTGGTCAACGACAGCGTGGACCGCGCGGCGGCGGAGATATTGCAAATAATAGCCGACAGAAAGGAGGTCTCATAAAATGATAAACAAGCCTGCGGTAGACGAACTTTTGAACAAACTTTCGCAAGACGGGCACGACGCCTCGCGCTACGAGCTGTGCGTGGTGGCGGCAAAGCGCGCCCGCCAGATAATAGAGCAGAACAGCGGCAGGGAGCTGCCCAACAAGATGAAGGAGATAACTGTCGCCTGTTACGAGATAGACAGCGGCAAGGTCATCTCCGCAAAGGACTGACATGTTCGTGCAGCCCCGCGCCCGGCGCGGGGCTGCTTTAAAAACGCGCGCGGCGCTTTGCCTTTCGGTTTGTTATGTACGCACAGGTGATAGTAGACATAGCCCACAGCCAGGTGGACAAGATATTTGAATATTCCTGCGGCGACGACGTTTCGGAGGGCTGCCGCGTAAAGGTGCCGTTCGGAGGAAGGGTGGTCGACGGCTTCGTCGTCGGCCTTGCCCGCAAGAGCGAGTTCCCGCCCGAAAAGATAAAGCCGGTGGCGTACGTCTACGACGAGCCGCCCGCGCTCGGCAGGGAATGTTTTGCGCTCATGAACGAGCTCTCGGCGCGCTATCGCGTCCCCAAGGCGGTGTGCCTCAGGCTGTTCATCCCCTCGGAGATGCGCTCGGGGCGCGTGCGCGAGGCGTACAAAAAGCTCGTGCGTTTTTTATCGTCCGACATAAAACTTTCAAAGACGGCTAAAAACCAGCTCGCCTTTTTACGATACATTTCGGAGGCGGGCGAGGCGGACTACGCCGCCTGTTGCCGAAAATTCGGCCGCGGCGCGGTGAACGCCGTGACGGAAAAGGGGGGCGCGGAGCTCGTAAAAGTAAAGGTGAACCGCAAGCCGTCGGGCTACGGGCGGGGCGTGGATGCGCCGCGCGCTCTCACTCCCGCGCAGACGGCCGCGCTGGAAAGCATAGAGGCCAGCCCCAAGGCCGTGCATCTCATCCACGGCGTTACGGGCAGCGGCAAAACGGAGATATATCTCAACGTAATAAGCCGCGCGCTCGAACGCGGCAAAACGGCAATATTCCTGGTGCCCGAGATCTCGCTCACGCCGCAGATGTTTTCGCAGCTCAAAAGCCGCTTCGGCGACAAGGCCGCCATACTGCACAGCGGGCTCTCCGCGGGAGAGCGCTTCGACGAGTGGTGGCGTTTGAAGACGGGCGAGGCGAGGATAGCCATAGGCGCGCGCAGCGCCGTGTTCTCTCCCGTGGAAAACATAGGCGCCATAATAATAGACGAGGAGCACGACGGCTCATATTTCTCCGAATCGGCCCCGCGCTATTCGACCATAGAAGTGGCCAAGCTGCGGGCGGGGCACAACGGCTGCAAACTCATACTGGGCAGCGCCACGCCCTCGGTGGAGACTTACTCCGCCGCCGTTTCGGGCGAATACAATCTCATAACGCTCACCGAGCGGATAAACGGCCGCCCTCTGCCGCAAATAACCATAGCGGACATGCGCAAGGAGGTGAAGCGCGGCAACAATACCGCCTTTTCGCAGGCTCTGCGCGAGGAGCTCTCGGCCACTCTGGAGGGGGGCAGGCAGGCGATAATATTTTTGAACAGGCGGGGCTATTCGCACACCGTCATCTGCATGGACTGCGGCAACGTCCTCAAGTGCGAGCACTGCGACGTGCCGCTTGCCTACCATTCGGAGGAGAATTGTTTGAAGTGCCACTATTGCGGCGCGAAGTACCGCATGCCGCGCGCCTGCCCCGAGTGCGGCGGGCTGCATTTAAGGTACGGCGGCACGGGCACGCAGCGCGTCGTCTCCGACCTCAGGTCGGCGTTCCCTTCGGCGCGCATACTGCGCATGGACGTAGACACCACCTCTGGCAAAGAGGGGCACTATAAGATACTCAGGCAATTTGCCGAAAAGGAGGCCGACATACTCGTCGGCACGCAGATGATAGCCAAGGGGCACGATTTCCCCTCGGTCACGCTCGTCGGCATCCTCGATGCGGACATGAGCCTGCATTTTTCCGACTACCGCGCTCCCGAACGCACCTTTCAGCTCATAACCCAGGTCGCCGGCCGCAGCGGCAGGGCGGGGGAGGCGGGCAAAGTCGTTTTGCAGACCTACTCGCCCGAGAACTACATCCTGCGCTATGCGGTGAACTACGACTACGAGGGCTTTTTCAAAAACGAGATAGACCTGCGAAAGGCTACGCGCTTCCCGCCGTTTTCGCTCATATGCAGGGTGATGGTGACGGCGGAGGAAGACAGGGCCGCGCTGGAGGCGCTCAAGGGCATATACTTCGGCTGCGAAGAGCTTCGCGCCGCCCGCCCCGAAGAGTTCATATTCCTGAACAAGATGCACTCCCCCATAAAAAAGATACAGGGCAGGGTGCGCTATCAGGTGTTGATGCGGCTGGAGAGCGGAGAGCTGCTGCCGAAGATTTACGATCTCGCGTCGGAATATACCACGGCGGAGGCGTTCGCGTACGTGGAGGAAAACCCGATAAATTTGTCGTGACCCGATCTTTCCGGCACGTAAGGCATGCGCCGCCCGCGGCGCGTATACAAAAACTATAACACACGTCAGAGGTGACATATGGCACAGAGGTATGTCGTGCAGGTGGGCGATCCCGTCCTGCGCAAGGTTTGCAAAGAGGTAAAAAATTTTAACGGGGAACTCTTTTCCCTGCTCGACGACATGAAGACCACCGTCCGCGCCGAGGACGGGGCGGGGCTTGCCGCGCCTCAGATAGGCGTGGACGCGCGCGTCGTGGTGGTGGACGTGGACGAGGGCTTTTTCGAGCTCGTCAATCCCATCATATACTACCGCAAGGGCGAGCAGACGGGCCCCGAAGGGTGCCTCTCGGTCAAGGGCAAGCAGGGCACCGTCGTGCGGCCCGAAAAGGTAAAGCTCGAATACCGCGACAGGCACGGCAAAAAGCACAAGCTCACGGCGGAGGGCTTCTTCGCGCGGGCGGTGTGCCACGAACTCGACCATCTCGACGGCGTGCTGTATATCGACAGGGCCGTCGAAGTATACGAAATAACGCCCGAAGGGGAGCGCAAACAATGAAGATAGTGTATGCGGGCACGCCGCGGTTCGCCGTCGCGCCGCTGAAGGCGCTCAAAGAGGCGGGGTGCGAGATAGCGGCCGTCGTAACGCAGGAGGACAGGCCGTTCGGCCGCAGGGGCGTCCTCACGTCCCCTCCCGTAAAGGAATACGCGCTCGGGGCGGGCATACCCGTGTATCAGTTCGGCAAGATACGCGAACACGTTGCCGAGCTTGCGGCGACGGGCGCGGAGGCGATGTTTACCTGCGCCTACGGCCAGATACTCACGCGCGAGGTGCTCGCGTGCTTTCCCCGCGGGGTGTGGAACGCGCACGCCTCCCTTCTGCCCAAACACAGGGGCGCTTCGCCCGTCCAGGCGGCAATGCTCGCGGGCGACGCCGTAACTGGCGTCACCGTGATGAAGACAGAGCTCGCTCTCGACTCGGGCGACATGCTGCTCGTAAAGCGCTGCCCCGTGGAAGAGGGCGAGACGTGCGGCGAGCTCTCCGAAAAGCTCTCCGCCCTCGCGGCGGAGGCGCTGTGCGAGGCGTATTCGCTCATAGAGGCGGGCGATACCGCGCTGCTGTTGCAGGACGAGGGCGCCGCCACATACTGCAAAAAGATAAAAAAAGAGGACGCCAAAGTCGATTTTTCCGCCCCTGCGGAAAGGGTGTGCGCGCTGATAAACGCGATGAGCCCTTCGCCCGCGGCGTTTGCGCTG
The DNA here is from genome assembly GCA_944354725.1 of uncultured Clostridia bacterium. Classification (GTDB taxonomy): domain Bacteria; phylum Bacillota; class Clostridia; order Christensenellales; family Borkfalkiaceae; genus Coproplasma. The sequence goes on along the minus strand of CALVQA010000056.1, from coordinate 13,655 downwards.
CTCAACGGTTCGCCCGTCAACTTCTACCGCGCCTTCAGGGCGGAGGGCGCGGGCGCGTGCGGCGCCGTGCTCGACGTCTCCAAACGGGGCGTAAAGGTGGCCTGCGGCGAGGGGGCGGTGCTCGTGACCGAGGCGCAGTTTGCGGGCGGCAGGCGCCTTTCGGCGGCGGATATAGCCAACGGCCGCAAGGTGGCGGCGGGTGACAGGTTTGAATAACCCGCTCGCCGATCCCTACATCGTCCTTTCAAAGGTCTATTCCGGAGGGGCGTACCTTAAACAGGCGCTCGCCGACACTCCCGTGGAGCCTTCGGACAGGGCGCGCACTTCAAGGATATGCTACGGCGTGCTGGAAAAGGACGTGTACCTCGGCCATATCATTGCGGGCAACTGCAAAAAGCCGCCCAAAGCCGCGGTGCGGCTCATACTTAAAATTTCGCTGTATATGCTGGAATTTATGGGCAAGCACGACTATATGGTGGCGGATCGCGCCGTGGAGCTCGCCAAAAAGCTGGGCAAAGAGGGCGCGGCGGGCTTTATAAACGCCTTTTTGCGCTCGTACGAGCTGCCGCCCCTGCCCGAAGGCGTCGCCCGCCTCTCGGTCACGGCAAGCGTGCCGCTCTGGCTGGCAAAAAAGGTAAAAAGGAGCTACAAGGGCGAGGCGGAGGCCATACTTTCCGCGCCCTCCCCGGGCGTGTGCGTGCGCTTTGAAAGGAACGAGCGGAAATACCTTAAGGGCGACTATATCGCCACTCCCTTCGAGCATGTGTATATATTCAAAAATTTCGTGCGGGACAAGGGCTACGACGCGGGCGACTATACCTTCCAGTCGCCGGGCTCCGTCGCGATATGCGCGGCGGTCTCCCCCTGCGGAAGGTTGCTCGACGCCTGCGCCGCGCCGGGCGGCAAGAGCGTGCTGCTCTCCGCAAAGTGCGCAAGCGTCGTCTCGCAGGAGATATATCCCCACCGTGCGGGGCTCATAGAGCGGTACGCCGAGCGGATGGGCGTCTCCAACATCCGGGTCAGGGTGGGCGACGCCTCGGCGTTCGTCCCCGAGTGGGAGGACGCCTTCGACGCCGTGCTGTGCGACGTGCCCTGTTCGGGCAGCGGCGTCATCAACGAAAATCCCGATATAAAGCTGTTCAGGCGGGAGGAGGACGTGGCCTCGCTCGCCGCCGTGCAGCAGAAGATAATAGCAAACTGCGCGCGCTACGTGCGCCCGGGCGGCAGCCTGTATTACTCCACGTGCTCCGTCCTTCCGGAGGAGAACGACAGCGTGATCTTCGGCTTCCTCGCCTCGCGCGGGGACTTTGCCGCCGACATCCCGCAAAGCCCCCTGCCCGCGCGCAGGACGGGCTACGGGCTGCAGTTTTTGCCGCACATCTCCCTCGGGGCGGGCTTCTTTCTCTCGCGCCTGAAAAGAACGGAATGAGTGCGGGCGTTTGGGTCTTATGAAAGATATATTGCAGAATTACAACCTTAAAGAGCTCTCCGCGATAGTCGAAGAGATGGGCGAGCGGCCTTTCCGCGCAAAGCAGTTGTACGACGGCATGATGCGCGGGCACGACATATCGGATATCCCCGCCCTGCCGTCGGCGTTCGTCGCCCGCCTTACGGAGCGGTTCGAGGACTGCGCGCTCAAAATAGTAAAAACGCTCACGTCTGCGGACGGCACCGAAAAATATCTCTTTCGCCTTGCCGACGGCAACATAATAGAGGGCGTTTTCATGAAGTACAAATACGGCAACACGCAGTGCGTATCCACGCAGGTGGGGTGCCGCATGGGCTGCAGGTTCTGCGCGAGCACGCTGGGCGGGCTGGTGCGCGATCTCAGCTCGGGCGAGATACTCTCTCAGGTGCTTAAGGTGAACGCCGCGCACGGCGGCACGCCCGCAAAGCGGCAGGTCACCAACGTCGTTCTCATGGGCAGCGGAGAGCCGCTCGACAACTACGGCAACGTGGTCAAGTTCGTCCGCGACATGGCTGCCGAAGGGGGCATAAACATCTCTCCGCGCAACGTCAGCCTGTCTACGTGCGGCCTCGTGCCCGAGATGTACGCCCTTGCCAAAGAGGGGCTGCCGCTCAATTTAACGGTGTCGCTGCACAACGTGTCCGACGAGGAGCGCGCCCGCACCATGCCCGTGGCAAAGCGGTATAAAATAGCGGATATACTCGCCGCGTGCTCCGATTATTTCGACAAAACGGGCCGCAGGTATATATTCGAATATTCGCTCATAGACGGCGAGAACGCCGATGAGGCGCACGCGAAGGCGCTCGCCGCCCTCCTGAGGGGCAGGCCGTGCCACGTGAACCTCATCAGGCTGAACGACGTGAAGGAGCGCAGTCTCTCCGCCGCGAGCGAGGCCGCCGCCCGTAAGTTTTTGAAACTGCTTACCGAAGGCGGCATCTCGGCCACGCTGAGAAGAAGGATGGGCGCCGATATAGGCGGCGCCTGCGGGCAGCTGCGGGCAGGCTACATAGGCGGCTCCGCCCCGCAGGGGCAAGACTGAACTTTGCCCGAGCGCCGCGGCCGCGGCATGCGCGGGCACGGCATTTTTGCAAATCACTTGTTTCAACGGAGATGATACCATGCAGATAAAGATAGCGCCATCCATACTTTCGGCCGACTTTTCGCGCGTGGGCGACGCGATACGCCTGTGCGAAGAGAGCGGTGCGGACCTCATCCACTGCGACGTGATGGACGGTTCGTTCGTGGAGCCGATAACCTTCGGCGGGCAGATGGTTAAAAATATCCGCCCGCTCACCGGGCTCCCGCTCGACGTGCACCTCATGGTCGAGCATCCCAAAACGCAGATAAAGTTCTTTGCCGAGGCGGGCGCCGACATTATCACCGTGCATTACGAGGCGTGCTCCAAAATCTCGCCCGACTATCTCGGGGAGACGCTGTCGCTCATAAAGTCGTACGGCATAAAGTGCGGCGCCGTCGTCAACCCCGACGTGCCCGTCGAAAAGATATTCCCCGTGTTCGGCCTGTGCGACATGGTCGTGCTGATGAGCGTGTTCCCCGGCTACGGCGGGCAGCGCTTCATGGAGGGCGTCCTTCCCAAAATAAGCGCGGCGCGGGCGTATGCCGCGTCAGTCGGGAAGCCCGAGCTCGATATAGAGGTCGACGGCGGCATCAACGCAAAGACCGCCCGTCTCGCCTCCGCGGCGGGCGCGAACGTGCTCGTGGCGGGTTCGGCGCTGTTCGGCGCGCCCGATTTCGCCTCGGCAGTCGCGGAGCTCGCAAGGCAATGAAGGGCATACTGCTTCTGAACGGCTCGCCCTACGGCGGGCGCATACCCGAGGGCTTTCCCGTATATTGCTGCGACGGCGCCTACAAGTGGGCGAAGGGCAGGGCGGAGATATACAGTAACATCGGCGATTTCGACAGCCTCGACGAACTCCCCGTTCCCCCGCCCGAAGAGGTGTATCCCTCGGAGAAGAATTTTACCGACGGCGAGATAGCCGTGCGCCGGATGATAGCCGACGGCATGTCGGAGATAGACGTATACGGCGCGTTCGGCGGCAGGGAGGACCATTTCCTCGGCAACCTGCAGCTGCTCTACTATTGCGCGGAGCGCGGCGTTTCCGCCCGCCTCATAAGCGAACGCACGATGATTTTCGCGGCGCGCGGCGCGGTTTCCCTCGGCGGATACGCGGGCAAAACGATATCGGTGTTCCCCTTTTCGGCCCCGCTGCATATATTGGATAGCAGAGGGTTCAAATATTCCTATCCCGAGGCCGTCTTCTACGGTGAGTGCCGCGGCGTCTCCAACATCGTGGAGAGCGGCGACGCCTTTATACGCCTTCGGGAGGGAGATACCGCCCTCGTCATAATAAATCTGGGGAGCGTGTGAATTGAGCAAGATGATAGTCGTGTGCGTAAAACCTCCTAAGCCCGTCCGCAGGCTGCTGGGCATGGTTTTGCGCAAATAGGAGGGCGCGGCTCCGCGCTCTCTGCCGCCGCGGGCGCATGCCCGCGATTTTTTTTTTGCCGTTTTTCTTGCGCGCGCGGGCGGCATGTGATAGAATAAAAGCATGCGGGCGCCCGTGCGGCGCCGCGCTTAAAACGAAGGGACGCCGCGCAAGGCGCGGCAAGGTATACGGTATGCTCAAAAAAACAGCGGCGGCGCTAATGGCCGCGATCGCCGTGTTCGGCGTTTTGCCCTTTGCGGGCTGTCTGCGGGAAGCGTCGGTGGAATACACTCTGTTTTCGGCTTCGGGCGAAGTCCTCGGCGTAAACAACTTCGGGGAAGATCCCCGCGACTCACAGCCCGGAGAGGGGGCGGAGGCCCCCGAAGGCGCCTATTACATGGTCACGGGTTCTTCGGGCGCGGTACAGAACGTCGTCATCCCCGCAGAAATAGGCGGCGTCGCCGTCCGCGGCGTGGCGGAGCAGGCGTTCATACAGTCGCGCTACATAGGCACGCTCGTCATAGAGGAGGGCGTGAGCACCATAGGCGGAGCGGCGTTCGCATTCTGCAACGCGCTGACCGAGGTCGCGCTGCCTTCCACTATCTCCACCGATTACAGCACGTTCGCCTATTGCCGCTCTCTGGCAAAGGTCACCCTCCCCGAAGGCGTTACGCGGATAGGCAGCCGCGACTACTACGGCTGCGAATCGCTCGCGGAAATAAACGGCGGCGAAAATACTGCCGTGGAGTTCCCCTCCACGCTGACTTGCATAGGCAACATGGCTTTTTACGGCTGCCGATCGTTAAAGGGCGCCGTCGCGATACCGTCGGGCGTCACTGCCGTGGAAGATCTGACTTTTGCGTCGTGCAGCGGGGTCACGGACTTTGTTTTCGAAGGGGAGATAACGGGCATAGGCTATGCGGCGTTCGGCGGTTGCTCGTCGCTCGGGCGGCTGGAATTGCCTTCGTCCGTAAAGACCATAGACGAAGGCGCGTTTTCGTACTGCGCCGCGCTCACCGAAGTTTCGCTCCCCGCCGCGCTTGAGTATCTCGGCGCGAACGCCTTCGAAGGCGTCGCCCCGGAGAGCGTCGCTATGCCTGCGGGCAAGGGCGCGTGGCTGTATTCGCAGAAGCTCGCCGAGGACGACCCGGATACCGAAGAGGACGAGGGCGTGGCCCCCGGGTCGGAGGAGGCGGAGCGCTACCTCTTCGATTTTTACTACGACGAGGAGCTCGAGAACGACCCGTCGGTGAAGGGGCGCATCCCTTCTTACGAGCTCGCCGACGCGGCGCGCACGGCGCAGTGGCTGAGGGGAGAGCTTGCCGGGGCGTTCTGGTATTTCGTCGAGGCGTAGCGCGGGCGGCATGATAATATATATTTGCAAACTGCGAACGGGCGCGCCGTGAGGCGCGCCCGTTCTTCGTCGTTTTTATAAAGACGCCCCGCGCTGCAAGCGCGGGGCGGAGCCGTCCGTCGCGGAGGCGGCATCCCGTCCGTGGGGCCCTTCCGCGGTAAAAGCAAAAAAGCCGGACGGCAAAACGCCGCCCGACATTCAAGCCGCATTTAGATTTTGCAAAGGCTCAGGCCCTTTCGACGGTCTTCATGCACCTGGTGCAAACATAGCCCGTTACGGCGTTGCCCTTTGCGTCGATATAGCTGATCTTCTGAACGTTGGCCTTAAAAGTCCTCCTCGTTCTCCTCTTGGAGTGGCTGACGTTGTTGCCGGACGTCTGTCCCTTACCGCATACGCTGCAAACCCTCGACATAATAAAACACCTCCGTGGCGTGATTTTCAAAACTTGACGTAAATAAAAGCCGCTTTTCAAAAACGGCTATACTAATATAGCACCCGCCTGTAAAAAAATCAACCAAAAAAAGCCCGATTTTATAATTTTTTTTGGCGCGGCGAAAAAATTAAGGGGGATAAGCCGCCTTTTATGCAATAATTTTATAAGGAAAGGCTTGCAAAACTGCGTCAAATAGTATAAAATAACAACGACAGGAGATGTTATGTCAGTCAACACAAGCAACGTTTACGGTAAAATTTCGATATCCGACCAGGTCCTTTCAAAAGTTGCGGCGTTTGCCGCGCTCGAATGTTACGGCATAGTGGAACTTGTTTCCCGCCGCCTGCAGGATTCCATTCTGGAACTTTTGAAAAAGCAGACCAATACCGGCAAAGGTATCAGGGTCGTTACCAACGGAGACAGGATATTCATAGACGTATACGTCATCGTAAAATACGGCGTCTCCATAAACGCCGTCGCCGAGTCTTTGAAAGAGAGCGTAAAGTATAAAGTCGAGCGCTTTTCCGGCATGATAGTTGATACGGTGAACGTAAATATCATGGGGGTCAAACTCTGACCTCCGTATTTTCGCGCGCCCCGTTCCGCGGGCGCGCCTTTTAAAGTCTGAGGAGCTATATGCAAAAAATAATCAACAGCACCGATTTTCGCAAAATGGTCACGAGCGGTGCCCGAATGCTTGAAATAAACAGGGCAAAAGTCGACGCTTTGAACGTGTTCCCCGTTCCCGACGGCGATACGGGCACGAACATGTCGCTCACCATGCAGTCGGCCATAGCCGAAATGAACGCGTGCACCTCCAACCGTTTTCAGGAGATATGCGACGCCGTTTCCAAGGGCGCGCTGCGCGGCGCGCGCGGCAATTCGGGCGTTATAACCAGCCAGATATTCCGCGGCATATGTTCGGTAGTGCGCGAGTGCCAGCAGGGCATCGACACGCGCACGTTCGCCAAGGCGCTGGAAGCCGGCACAAAGGTGGCGTACAGCGCCGTATCCAAGCCCAAGGAGGGCACCATACTCACCGTCGTAAGGCTGATGAGCGAGGCGGCGCCCAAACTTGCGGGCAAGAACAAGGACTTCGTGGAGTTCTTCACCGCGCTCATAGCCGTCGGCGACGAGGCGCTCGCGCAGACCCCCGAGCTCTTGCCCGTTCTCAAAAAGGCGGGCGTGGTGGACAGCGGCGGCGTGGGATTGATGACGATAATGCGCGGCTTCCTTGCCGCGGTATCGGGCGAGGACATCGCCGCCGACGACATTCCCACCGACGCTCAGGCTCAGAAGAAAGAGCCGGAATTCGGCGACAATTCCGATATAATAAACCTCGACCTCGGCGAGATAGAATTTGCCTATTGCACCGAATATTTCATCATACATTTAAAGCCGATGACCACGCTTGCCGATATCGACAGGCTCAAGGAAAAGCTCATGCAGATAGGCGACAGCGTTATCTGCATAGGCGATCTGGAGCTGGTAAAGGTGCACGTTCACACCAATACCCCGGGCATAGCGCTCTCTTACGCCCTCGAGCTGGGCGAGCTCGACAGGATAAAGATAGAGAACATGCTTGAGGAGAACAGGCAGCTCAAGGCCAAGCTCGAGGCCGAAAAGAAGGAGATGGGCATGCTCGCCATATGTTCGGGCGAGGGACTTGCCGAGATATTCAAAGACCTCATGTGCGACAGGGTGATAGAGGGCGGACAGACGATGAACCCCTCCGCGCAGGACATAGCCAGCGCGGTGCAGAAGATAAACGCCTCCAACGTGTTCGTGTTCCCCAACAACTCCAACATCATACTCGCGGCCGAACAGGCTAAAGACCTCGTCACCAACCGCACCATCCACGTCATACCCACCAAAAACGTGCCTCAGGGCTTTGCCGCGGCGCTTGCCTTCAATCCGGAGGCCACCGTGCCCGTGAACAAGACCAACATGACGCACGCGATAGACAACGTGACCTCCGGCCTCGTCACCTACGCCGTGCGCAACACCACGATGAACGGTTTCAGGCTGCAGGAGGGCGACATAATAGGCCTCGACAACAAGAAGATACTCGCTCAGGGCTCCACCATAGAGGAGACGACCATAAAGCTGATAGAGGCGATGAAGACCGACGACCACGAGATGATAACGCTCTACTACGGCGAGGGCGTCAACGAGGACGACGCCGCGGCGCTCGCCGCGAAAGTCGCGGAAGAATTCCCCGAATGCGACGTCGATTTCCATTACGGCGGCCAGCCCGTATATTATTATATGGTTTCCATGGAATAAACGGCGGCCCGGCCTGCGGCCGTTTGAATATCGTAAATAAATTTGCCGAACGGGGGAAGATCGATCTTTCCCCGTCGTCTTTTAACGGGGGCGCCGATGAAACTTACCGAGCTGAAATATATTTCCGAAAAACGCGAAAAGGAATTTTTTAAACTCGGCGTGCGCACGTGCGAGGATCTGGTGCGGCTGTACCCGCGCGACTATCTCGACCTCACGCACGTTTCGCGCATAACCGAAACGGAGCACAACGCCCAGGCGCTCGTCGCATGCGAGGTGCTGAACGCGGAGTTCAACCGCTTTTCCCGCCGCCCCTACGTAAAGGCGCTCTGCCAGCAGGAGGGCTGCGTGTTCACGGCGATATGGTTCAACCAGCCCTACGTGCTGCAAAAACTTAAGCCGGGGCGCTACCTCTTTTACGGCAGGGTGCAAAACAGGTACGGCATGGGCGCCTCCATGATAAACCCTTCGTTCGAGCCCGCCGCGGACAACAAAAATTTAAAGGGCATCATCCCGGTGTACCCGCTCGCGGGCACGCTCACGCAGAAGGTCGTGCGCGACGCCGTGCGGCAGGCGCTCTCCGCGGTGCCGCCCTCTTCGCTCATACCCGAAGCGCTGCTCGGGAAGTACGAAGTCGTCCCCCTTGCCGAAAGTTACCGCCGCATACACGCGCCGCGCTCGCAGGAGGATATAAAAAAGGCCTCGGCGCGCATCGCGCTCGAGGAGTATTTTCTGCTGATATCCGCGTTCCGGGTGATAAAGGGGTACGGCGACAGGGTGCGCCTGAACGCCTATTCGGTCACCGCGGCCGACGTCGCGGAGTTCATGGCGCGCTTTCCGTTCGAATTCACTGCGGGCCAGCGTGCCGCCGTGCGCGAGGTGTTCGCTAACCTTCATTCCCCCTCGCAGATGAACAGGCTGTTGCAGGGCGACGTCGGCAGCGGCAAAACGGCCGTCGCGCTCGCGGGGATGTTCATGGCGGTAAGATCGGGCCACCAGGCCGCCATGCTCGCCCCCACCGAGGTGCTCGCCCGCCAGAACTTCTCGCTCATCCGCAAATACCTGCCCGAATACGGCTGCGCGCTGCTTGTCGGTTCCACGCCTGCCGCCGAAAAGCGCGCCGTAAAGGCCGCGCTCAAAAGCGGCGAAACGGCCATCGTCTGCGGCACTCACGCCGTGATAGAGCGCGACGTGGCGTTCAGAGATCTCGCCTTCGTGGTGTGCGACGAGCAGCAACGTTTCGGCGTTGCCCAGCGCGCTTCGCTTTCGGATAAGGGGGAGGGGTGCGACGTGCTCATCATGTCGGCGGCGCCCATCCCGCGCACGCTCTCGCTGATATTTTACGGCGACCTCGACATAACCGAGATAAAGGACAAGCCCGCCGCGCGGCAGGAGATATCCACCTCCGTCATACCCGAGCGAAAGTACGGCGACATGCTCGCGTATATCTCAGGGCAGGTGAAGCTCGGCAGGCAGGCATACTTCGTCTGCCCCAAGATAGAGGGCGACGACGAGGGGACGGTGATGTCGGTCACCGAACTTTTCGAGGAGCTCGGCCCGAAGATGCCGGGCGTGCGCCTCGCCCTGCTGCACGGCAGGATGAAGGATAAGCAAAAGAACGCCGTGATGCAGGCGTTCAAAGACGGCGAATACGACTGTCTCGTCTCTACGACGGTGATAGAGGTGGGGGTGGACGTCCCCAACGCCACGATAATGGTGATATACAATGCCGAGCGCTTCGGGCTCTCGCAGTTGCACCAGCTGCGCGGGCGCGTGGGGCGCGGCTTGCAGAAGAGCTATTGCTTTTTGCTCACGGGCTCGGATACGCCTCAGGCGCGCGAGCGGCTCTCCGTTATAAAGAACAACACCGACGGTTTTAAAATAGCAGAGGCCGATCTGGAGCTCAGAGGGGCGGGGGACTTCATGGGCACCCGCCAGAGCGGGCGCGTGCTCTCCGAAATAAAAAACCTGAAGTTCCCCGCAAGCGTCATATTTACGGCCAAAGCCGTCTCGGACGAAGCCTTTTCGGGGAATTTCGAGATCTCCGCTTTGCGCAGGGCCGCGCTCGAAAAATATAAGGCCCTCGAAAACGTGGTGCTCAACTGAGCGTCGGCCTCTCGGGTCCGCCCGCTCGAAAAAGGCCGCCCGCGCAAGATTTGCGCGGGCGGCCGCCGTATAACGCTCCCGTAAAAGTGCGTGTTTCAATCGACTCCCATTATCTCCTGTATGAACTGCTCATAGTCGTCCCTTCCCGCCTTTATGAAGTCGATGGCGGCGTATGGGTGGACGTTGTACAGCCCCGTCAGCAGATATGCCGTGTCGTACCCCCATTTCACCTCTTTGGCGAGCGGGTTCATGTATTCGCGTATGAATTTCAAAACGGGCTCCATCTTGTATTTGGGGTTCTTCAAAAAGCCCAAAAGCGCCTCGGTAAAGCAGTTTCCGGCGCCGCGGCCCATGCCGCAAACCGTGCCGTCGAGCCAGTTAACGCCCTTGGCGCACGCCTCTATGGTGTTGGCAAAGGCAAGTTGCTGGTTGTTGTGCGCGTGTATGCCCACCTGCTTGTTGTATTTTGCGGCCACGTCCATGTATATGTCGCACACCCTGCGTATCTCTTCGGGGTAGAGCGCGCCGAAGCTGTCTACTATCACCATGACTTCGGCGGGGGACTGGCCTATTATTTCAAGCGCCTGCCTGAGGTTGCTCTCCTGCGTTTTGGATATCGCCATCACGTTGCAGCTCGTGCGGTAGCCCATCTTGGCGCAGTATTCTATCATCTCCGCCGCGGCGGGCACCTGATGCACGTAGGTGGCTATGCGGTAGAGGTCGATCACCGACTCCTTCTTGGGCAGCACCTCCTCTTTCAGGTCGACCCTGCCCACGTCCGACATCACGCTTATAAGCATGTCGGTCTTGTTTTCTCCTACGACGGAGCGTATGTCGCTTTCCTCGCAGAACTTCCACTTGCCGAATTTGGTCGCGTCGAACATCTTTTTGGAGACCTTGTAGCCGAACTCCATTATATCCACGCCCGCGGCGAGGTTGGCTTTGTACAGCGCCTTTATGAAGTCGTCTTTAAAATAAAAGGAATTTACTATGCCGCCGTCGCGCAGCGTCGCGTCTAAAATTTTTACGCCCTTTCTGTATGATTGAAGGTTTCCGACGTTTTCCATGATGCCCCTCGCGTACCGCGCCGCGGGGCGTTGGTTCCCCTCGCGCGTTTTAAAATAAAGTATGTAACCCGTATTCTACCACACGCGGCGGCAAATGTCAAATATTGTTTTTGTTTTGCCGTGCCGTTTGCCCCGCCGGCCGGGCGCGGAAAGCAAAAAATTCACAAAAAGGGGCAAAAACGCGCCCGGAACGCCTCCGCGGCAAAATTTTTTGCAATTTCCTTGACAAACCGCGCCGCCTTTGATAAAATACCTCTTGCTGTTAATGATTAACTTGGGTCGTTATGCTAAGTAACGACCTTTAAACAGTATTTGCGGCACATGATTTCGAGGGCGTTTCGGATCGCGCAGAGAGGGGCCCGCCCCTCAAACGCACGAAGATTCCGGCCCTCGGCCGGAACTAAAATTTTGTGAATGTTTTTGCTTTTTTACTTTGTTCGCATAAGGGACGGACGAGGATAAAAGATATATTCCACAGGCTCCGAGGAGCCGAGTAAAACAAGGAGGAACCATATGCCTACGATCAATCAGCTCATAAAGCACGGCAGAGAGAAGCAGGTATACAAGTCCAAGTCACCCATACTTGACAACTGCCCTCAGAAGCGCGGCGTGTGCCTTTCGGTCACCACCACGACTCCCAAAAAGCCCAACTCTGCAATAAGAAAGATCGCCAGGGTGCGCCTTACCAACAAGCAGGAAGGTACCGTTTACATTCCCGGCGAAGGCCACAACCTTCAGGAGCACTCTTCCGTTCTTATCCGCGGCGGCAGGGTAAAAGACCTGCCCGGCGTTCGTTACCATATCGTACGCGGCGCGCTGGATACGGCCGGCGTTGCAAAGCGCAAGCAGGCTCGCTCGCGCTACGGCGCCAAGAAGCCCAAGGCCTAATCGCACATAAAATTTGAACACCCTACTTGTCGGAATATATCTTCCCTTACCCGATAAAAGTAGGCAGTATTCGCCGCGTGCCTTGAAACATCGGGGTAAACGGGCGGAGAAGGTTTGCTACCATCCGGCGTTTTGCCCGTGGCAAGCAATAGCTTATTTGGAAGCCGTAATAAAAATGCGGCTTCGCCTTAAAACGAATAAAATAAAAGGAGATAATCATGCCCAGAAGAGGTAACGTCCCCAAGAGGGACGTTCTGCCCGATCCCGTGTATAATTCCAAGGTCGTTACAAAGCTGATAAACCAGATCATGTACGACGGAAACAAGGGCACGGCGCAGACTATAGTATACGACGCGTTCAAACTCATGTCCGAAAAGCTCGGGCAGGACGCCATGGATATATTCAATCAGGCCATGAACAACATCATGCCCGTATTGGAAGTTAAGGCAAGGCGCGTAGGCGGCGCCAACTATCAGGTGCCCATGGAGATAAGGCCCGAAAGAAGGCAGACGCTCGCCATCCGCTGGCTTGTGATAAACACCCGCAAGCGTTCGGAGCGCGGAATGAGCGCAAAGCTCGCCGCCGAGCTCATGGATGCCTTCAACAACACGGGCGGCACCGTTAAAAAGAAGGAAGACACCCACAGGATGGCGGAAGCCAACAAGGCGTTCGCTCACTTCAGATTCTGATAAGATCGGGAGCAAAATATGGCAAGAGAATACGATTTACTGCATACCCGCAATATAGGCATAATGGCTCACATCGACGCCGGCAAGACGACGACCACCGAGCGTATCCTCTATTATACGGGCATAAACCATAAGATAGGCGAAACGCACGACGGTACCGCTACCATGGACTGGATGGTGCAGGAGCAGGAGCGCGGCATAACCATTACTTCCGCCGCTACCACCTGCCACTGGACGCGCAGCGGCAAGGCCAAGGCCGACGAGTGCCGCATCAACATCATCGACACCCCGGGCCACGTTGACTTCACCGTAGAGGTAGAGCGTTCGCTCCGCGTTCTCGACGGCGCCATCGCGACTTTCTGCGCAAAGGGCGGCGTTGAGCCCCAGTCGGAGACGGTATGGCGCCAGGCCGATAAGTACAAGGTGCCCCGCATAGCATACGTAAACAAGATGGACATCAACGGCGCCAACTTCGAACGCGCCGTGAACATGATGAGGGAGAGGCTCTCCGCCAATCCCATCCCCGTCGAGCTGCCCATAGGCAAAGAGGCCACCTTCCGCGGTATAGTGGACCTCATCGAAATGAACGCCGAGATCTACGATTCCGACGACGGCAAGCAGTACCACAAGGACGAGATCCCCGAGGACATGAAGGCCGACGCGGAAGAGATGCACATGAAGGTCATGGAGGCCGCGGCCGAGGGCGACGACGAACTCATGGAAAAGTTCCTCGACACCATGGAGCTCACCCCCGACGAGATAAGAAGGGGCCTTCGCAAGGCGACCATCGCCATGAAGTGCACGCCCGTTCTCTGCGGTTCGTCCTATAAGAACAAGGGCGTTCAGATGCTCCTCGACGCCGTTATCGACTATCTTCCCTCCCCCGTAGACGTAGACCACGTAAAGGGCATCAACCCCAA
>CALVQA010000055.1 GCA_944354725.1 uncultured Clostridia bacterium | reverse complement strand
AACGAAGGAGGGGTTAACTTGCCCCACTATTGCGCCGAGAGCCCTCAGTCACTGCGTGACAGCTCCCCTTGATGGGAGCCGAGAGCCCTCAGTCGCTTCGCGACAGCTCCCCTTTAAGGGCGCCGAGAATCCTCAGTCACTGCGCGACAGCTCCCCTTGAGGGGCGCCGGACCTTGCCTCCCCTTTAGGGGAGGATCAAAGGAGGGGTTGTCTTGCCTCCCCTTCAGGGGAGGAACCAAAGGAGGGGTTGATTTGCCAGCTTTGTAACGACGCCGAAAACCCCTCAGTCGCTGCGCGACAGCTCCCCTTGATGGGATCCGAGCCTTGCCTCCCCTTTAGGGGAGGATCGAAGGAGGGGTTGTCTTGCCTCCTCTTCAGGGGAGGAACGAAGGAGGGGTTAACTTGCCCCACTATTGCGCCGAGAGCCCTCAGTCACTGCGTGACAGCTCCCCTTGATGGGAGCCGAGAGCCCTCAGTCGCTGCGCGACAGCTCCCCTTGATGGGCGCCGAGACTTGCCTCCCCTTCAGGGGAGGATCGAAGGAGGGGTTAACTTGCCTCCCCTTTAGGGGAGGAACTAAAGGTGGGGTTTACTTGCCTCCGCTATTGCGCCGCCACGCGCAAACAAACTTTATTTGAACATGCTTATCTGCTGGTCGCCCGAAGGCCTGCGGCCGAGCTTGCAGCCGAACACACACGCCGACTTGGGCGGCAGCGCCACGTGCAGCCTGCCGTACTTTACCTTGTATTCGTCGCCGACGGCGAGCTCGCGCGCGGTGGATATCTCGAGCTTTGCCTTTGCGCCGGTATACACCCCGGCCTCCCACACGGGCACGGAGAGCTTGAGCTCCTCGTCGCGCACGTTCACGAGCACTATGGCGCAATCAGCCTCGTCGAAGCGTGCGTAGGCTATATATCCGTGGCCCGCGTCGAGCTTTTTGAGCGAGCCGAGTTTAAGGCAGTGCAGCCGCCCCCTGAGGGCGGTGAGCTGCCTGTGGAAACTTATAAGGTTTTTATCCTCGTTGCCCCACGGGTATGTGCGACGGCTGTCGGGGTCGGTCCAACCCACCTGCCCCGCCTCGTCGGCGTAGTATATGCCGGGTGAGCCCGGCCACGTCATCTGAATGGTCACCGCGAGCATGAACACTCGCTTGTCTATGCCCATGCCCGCCGCCTCGGCGCCGAGCGTGGAAGTCCTGCCCACGGTGCGGTTGGTGCGAGTGAGAAAGCGGGAATGATCGTGATTGGAGAGCTGGTTCAAAGCCGAGTCGAGCGCGGGCCGAGGGAAGCGGCTCATGCCGCGGAACATGCTGTCGAAAAAGTATACCCCGTCGCCGAGCAGCCTGTCGTCGCGGTGGTCGGAGTGCTTCTCCATGCCCGTAAGGAACCACGTGACGGGCTCCATGAAGGCGTCGTAGTTCATCACGGTGTCCCACTGCTTGCCGTCGAACCAGGGCGAAGGGTCGCCGTAGTGCTCGGCAAAGATGAACGCCTCGGGATTGGCCTTGCGCACCCTCTTTCTGAAGCGCGCCCAGAACCGGTGGTTGAATTCGGGCGAAT
This sequence comes from uncultured Clostridia bacterium, assembly GCA_944354725.1. Lineage (GTDB taxonomy): Bacteria > Bacillota > Clostridia > Christensenellales > Borkfalkiaceae > Coproplasma. The sequence continues at coordinate 19,449 of CALVQA010000055.1, read as the reverse complement.
GGCCGAGGTCTGCCGCGACGTCCAGCCTCCACCCGTCGACGTTGTAGGGCGCCGACACCCACTTTTCGCCTATGCGCATTATCGCCTCTACAAGCTCGGGCGAATTTTCGTAGTTGAGTTTGGGCATGGTCTCGAAGCCCCACCACCCCTCGTAGCCGGAATAGTTTTCGTTTGGCCTGTCGAACCTGAAAAAACTGCGGTAGGGGCTGAGCACCGACTGGTACGCGCCGTCTTCGAAACCTTCTTTATCGAGGTATATGCCCTCCCTGTCCATCCATTTGTTGAAGGACCCGCAGTGATTGAACACGCCGTCGATTATCACCTTTATGCCGCGGGAGTGCGCCTCTTTTACGAGCTTTGAAAAGAGCTCGTTGCTCTTTTTCAGGTTGACTGGCGAAGTGACGCGCTTTATATACCTGCGGGCAAAACCGTTGTGCTTTTCCCAGTCCTGCATGGCGCAGTCCTCGTCCTCCTCTATCACCGCGAGGTGAGGGTCTACGTGGTCGTAGTCCTGCGTGTCGTACTTATGATTGGAGGGCGAAACGAATATGGGGTTGAAGTATATGGCTTCAACGCCCAGCTCCTTCAAATAATCGAGCTTTTTGATCACGCCCTGCAGATCGCCGCCGTAAAAATTGCTCACGTCCAGCCCGTCGGGGTATTTGCCCCAGTACGAGATCTTGCGGCTGTGCGCGCCCGTGTAGTAATATTCGTTGTTCTCGACGTCGTTTTTCGGCTCTCCGTTACAGAACCTGTCCACAAATATCTGATATACGACGGCGCCCTTGGCCCAGTTTGGCACCTTGAACCCGGGGACGAACCAAAAGTTGTACTCGGCCTGATTGTTCTCCGCCCAGCCCAGCTTGTTGTAGCACACCTTGTCGTCGTCGTCGTATATAACAAAGTAGTAGCCTACGGGGTCGTGCGTGCAGTTGAAGGATATGGAATAGTAGTCGAACATGCCGTCGGAACGCGACTTTGCCATCTCCTTTTTGAGGCCGTTTATGACGGCATAGGCACGCGTTACGTCGTTTGCGAGCGTGCGCAGGGATATGGTCACCTTGTCTCCCTTTACCGGTTCGTACGGAGTGCGGTAGCATTCGGTTTCGTCGCTGAACAGCGCCATTCTGTTTATCATAGAGTGCGATCCTTTGAGTGAGCGTGAGTTGCGGCGGGCGGCGCCATCCGCTTGCCCGCCGCGCTTGGTTACACATTAAATTCTACCATACGAGGGCGATAAAGTCAATATCCATTTTTGCCGCAAAGCGGGGCAAACGTGCGCAAACGCGCGATAAAGCGCCGCATTTTCGGCGGAACGGGTCCTTTTTGCAGGGCAAGGACACACAAAGGGCGCATGCCCGCGCCGCATCACGGCGCGGGCATGCGCCCGTGCGGCTCTACCCGTTTGCGGAGCCGTTCTTTATAATGCTCTCATAGTCGAACGCCTTATCGTGGGGGATGGGCTTCCAGCGCACGCGCTGCAACAGCGCCACCACGCTTATGGGCAGATTCATGAGATCGAACCAGAAAAACGTGAACACATACAGCACCTTTTTCATGGCCGAACAGTGGATATGCCTGCTCTCGCGTATCATGACGACCGCCGCCTGCAAGGTGTAGTTGAAATACGCGCCCGCGGCCGCGATAAGTATCGTTTTATAAAAATCCCAGCCCGAGACGTCGGCCACGGCGTCGCTCACGAACGTGCCCGCCGCAACAGCCACCGCAAAGCCCGCCACCGCCGATACGACCGAGAGCAGCGCGCCGTACAGGCCGCCGGGGAACAGATACCAGAACATATCGTAATTCGACCATCTTTTGGCGACGCCTTTTTGAGTGAACATGCCCGCCAGGTTGCGCCAGCCGTGCTTAAGGAACACCCACAGCCTGCCCTTTGCCCAGCGCATGCGCTGACGGAACATGACGAAAAAGTTGTGGGGCTGTTCGTCGAAAAACTCCGCCTCCTCGCAGAAGACTATCACGCCCCCGCGCGCGGCGACATGCTGGGTGAGCTCGGTATCCTCGGTGAGTTCGGTAAAATTCCAGCCGTTCATAAGGAACGGCGACCTTATAACGTAGCCCGTGCCGGCAAGGTGCGTGCACAGCCCCAGAAGCTGGCGGGGACGGTGCAGCGTTGCCGTGCTGCGGTAAAAGTGGATGCCGTAGGCGGCGGATATGAAGTTGGTATCGAAATTTTTGGTGTTGCGGTAGGTGGTAACTATGCCCGCGCCCGTAGAAAAGGCGTCGTTCATCTTTTCGAACCACGTGGGCGCGAGGATGTTGTCGGCGTCGAAGAAGGCAAAGCCGTCGAAACTGCAGATATCGTAGTCGACGCGGATATGCTCGAACAGCCACTTCAGGGCGTAACCCTTGCGGGCGAGGTTTTTATCGCCGTTGAAGCGCTCGTACACCTTGCAGCCCATGTCGCGGCATATCTTTGCGGTGCCGTCGCTGCAGCTGTCGGCGCACACGAACACCGTTATCTTGTCTGCGGGATAGGTCTGGTTTTTGATGCTGTCTATCAGCTTGCCTATCACCCTCTCCTCGTTGCGGGCGCAGATTATAACGCCGTAGCGATGAAGTTTTTCGCTCTTTTTAAAGGTGATCGTAGGCGAGAATATGCCTATGATCATATATATGAACTTATATACGGTAAAAAACGATACCACCGTGGTAAGTATCCTTATCACTGTATTGAGGACATCCATTGCTCTCTCCGGGACAAATTTACGCAAAAAAACGTACGCCTCGGATATTATATCGCATAATCCGCATAAAGTCAATCTGCACAAAAAAATAAATGCGGCCGCAAACAAATACCGCGGCCTGACGGCGCATAAAAAACGCCGCGGGGCGCATAAAAAACGCCGCGGGGCGCATGAAACGCGCCCCGCGGCGGAAATTTTATTTATTGCTTTTTCTTTTTTTTCCGCCCTCTGAGACAATACGCGCATATTCCGCCCTCACTTCGCGCAGCGCGTCGTCCCAGGTATACGCCAGCGAGGCGCAGCCTTTGCGCACGGCCTCGTAGCTCCCGTCAGAAAACAAGCGCTCTATCCTGTCGGCCCACAGCGCCGCGTCGAGCTTTTCCGAGCAGCCGTCCACGCCGTCGGTTATTATCTCCGCCGCGCTCGAACCCGCGGGCACCAGCGCGGGCGTGCCCATGGCCGCGGCCTCGTGTATGACGAGCGGGGCATTATCGAAAACGGAGGGGAGCAAAAACAGGTCGGCGCACGCATAGTAGGCGCGCAGCTCCTCCCTGTCGCCCTCGAAACCAGTGAACACCACCTCGCCGCCGACGCCCAGTTTTGCGGCGAGCCTTTTGTGCTCCTCCAGCTCGTCCCCGCCGCCCACGACGAAGAACCTGCAGGCAAAGCCCCGTCTTTTGAGCTCGGCCGTCACCCCGAACGAGAACCCGAGGTTTTTTACCGACACCACCCTGCCCGCGTACATGAACACGCGTTCGCCGGGGGATATGCCGTATTTTGCACGGACGCGCGCGGCGAGGGCCTCGCGCTCTCCGCGCCGCACCGCGGGGAAGTCGGTGCCGTTGCGCATCACCTTTATGTCGCCCTTGAAGCCGTACCCCCGCAGGGTGTTCGCCGAGCTTTGGCTCACCGCCCAGACATAGTCGACGCGGCGTATGTTGCGCATGATCACGCTCATCATTATCGCCGTGGCCAGACGGGAACGGGTGACCCGCATGAATTCGTCTTTGAACTTGGTGTGGAAGGTGAACACGACGGGTACGCCGTGCTTTCTGCCGTAGCGCGCGAAAAGGGCGCATATGGCAAAGGGCGAATGCGCGTGCAGCAGCGCGGGCTTTTTTTCGTTTAAAAATTTTTTCAGCCTGCCGTCGTGCCCGGGCACGGAATTGCGGAACTTTATGAACGGCACGGCGAGCGAACGGTTGTGGAACACGTTTCCGCAATACTTCTTTTCGCCCTCCGCGTCCTCCCGCTTGCCGTACGAGGGGGCGACTATCTCGCAGTCGTATTCCCCCTCCAGGTGTTCGCGGTAACTTTTCACGACGTTGGTCACGCCGTCTACCTGCGGATACCAGCCGTCTATGCCGAGAATTACCGTCTTACTCATTTTTAACCTGCTTTTTCGTTCGTATATTCTTTATTATCAGGTCGCACACCGTGATGACCACGCCTATGAGGATATAGATATAATATACCGCAAAGCGCCAGAAGAACACCGCCCACGCGAGCGCGCCGCCCGCCGCGAGCGAAAACGCCAGAACGCCCATGCCCTCCACCACGCCCGAGTTGCCGGGAGTGGGGATGAACGATACGCCGAACGTGGCGAACACGTTGAGCGACATTATGACGAAGAACATGCCGTCAACGTCGCACGAGAGGGCGTTCATCACGAAGAAGGGCACCGAAAAGGTCAAAAAGTTTTCGGCAAAGCAGCATACGAGGAACAGTATGAGATACAGGGGGCGCTTTACTATTATTTTGAACGACTTGGTGAAGTCGTCCACCGTTTTAAGCGCCTTTGCCATCACCCTGTATTTGTGTTTGACTATGCGCAGCTTGGCTCCGATGTTTATGAACAGGCCGGTGAGCTTGTGCGCGAGCCTGGGGAAGAACACGAAAAAGGCGATGAACACGGGGAGGATGAGGTTTGCGGCAAGGCCCACCCAGCCGCACACCATGAGCAGCGTTTTGCCCATCTCAACGTTGTCGACATACCCCAGCGACACGCCGAGTATCATGAACAGCGCGCCTATGAAAGTAAAGCCGAATATGCTGCCGAAATAGCGTATGAGCACTATCGCCGAAGAGGACGCGCCGCTCACGCCCTTGGTGGTCATATAATATATCTGCATCGGCTGCCCGCCCGTGGAAAAGGGGGTGACGCCGTCGTAAAATTTGCCCAGAAAGCTGGTCTTTATCGCCACGCCCGGGCGCATCCTGCCGATGACCGCCTTGTTGACGACGCAGAATTTGAGGCTGTCGATGACCATTATGCCCGCTATCACCGCAACGAGCGTGAGGGCGCCCGGCAGGTTTATTGCCGACATCGCCTCCGAAAAGCTCATGCCCTCGCCCTCGGTTATCTCGCCCGATATGCCGAAAAGGCTGTACAGGCCGAGCGCTATCACGGCGACGAGCAGCAGATTGAGCACCCAGCGGTGCTTTTTTTTGGGCGGCCGCACGCTTTTGAGCTCGTCGCCCTCTTCCCGCGGCAGCTCCGCCGCCGCGGGCGCGTCCGCCTCTTCAACGGTCTCGGGCGCGCCGCTTATGCCCTCCGCATCAAATGCGGCAAGGTCTTTTTTTTCTTCTTGCCGGTCCACAAATCGCTCCGAATTTTTTAAATACACAACAGATTATATATTATATTCCCGACCCTGTCAATTTTTAACGGCGGGATAACAAAACGCCGCGCGCAGATTTTGCGCGCGGCGGCAGGCCGCGTTATTCAAAGGCCGCGTTCGTCCGACGCGAAAAAGAAGAGGGCCACGGTGCCGGGGCCGGTATGGGAACCTATTACCGTGCCTATGGGGTTTATCTCCACTTCGCCGTCGAGCCGCGTGAAAGTCTCCTCTATCATGGCTTTGAGCTGCGCCGCCTCGGCGTCCATCATGGAGTGGCTTATGTAGCACTTGCCCGAATAGCCCGTGCCGCCCTCCGCCTGCGCGCACATGCAGGAGAACAGGTCTTTTATCGCCTTTTTCCTGCCGAGCGCCTTGCGGCGCACTATGAGCTTGCCCTCGCTGTTCACGTCCATCACGGGGCAGATGTTGAGGAGGGTGCCTATCGCCGCGGCGGGACCCGATACCCTGCCGCCCCTCTTGAAGTGCGCGAGGTTGGTGGCGAAGAACCAGTGTTTAAGGCGCAGGCGGTTGTCCTCCACCCACTTTTTGAGTTCGTCTATGCCCATGCCGCCCGCCTTGAGCTCGGCGGCCTTATCCACGAGCAGCCCGTACCCCGACGACGCTGCGAGCGAATCTACCACATACACCTTGCGACCGGGATATTTCTGCCGCATCAGCTTTTGCGCGGCGAGGGCCGACTGCCACCCGCCCGAAAGGCCGGATGAGAACTCTATGTGCAGCACGTCTTCGCCGGAGGCAAGTATCGGCTCGAAGAGTTCGCACAGCTCTTCCGGCGTGACCTGCGAAGTGGTGGGCATGGCGCCCGCGTCTATCATGCCGTAAAATTCGGCGGGGGTTATGGCGGAATAGAGATCGTCGGAATAATCTTTGCCGTCGATTATATAGTGATATTTGCCGAACGCGCAGCCGAGCTTTTTTAGGTGCCCGGCAGAAATATCGGCGGTGGAACAACAAGTTATTTTGTAGTCGGCCATAATACTTCTCCTTTATGCTCGTTTTTGCGGCGCGGAGGCATCCGCGCTCGTTTAAGGTTTTAACGGGTATATTTTATTATAACGCCGCACAAAAATCAACGCTTTGCGGCAGGAAAATCGCCGCACGCCCTTCTACTGTTTAAAAAGCCTTCTCTACGGCAAAAAAAGCGACTCTACTAAAAGTAGAATCGCATTTTTTACATATAAAACCTTTGACCTTGCATGCGCGGCGCACGAACGGCATCAGAGAAGGCTGGCAAGTATCGCCAGGCTGGCGCCCACGTCGATATTGCGCACGACTACGCTTTCGGGCGCCCTGAGCTGCACGGGAGCGAAATTGAGGATGCCCTTTATGCCCGCCGATACCAGAACGTCGCACACCTGCTGGGCCGCCGAAGCCGGCACCGCCACTATGGCGAGGGCCGCGCCGCTGCGCTCCACCGCGGCGGGGATGTCGCCGTCGCCGCCGACGGGCTTCCCGCCGACACGGGTGCCCGCTTTGGAGGGGTCGCTGTCGAACGCTTCGACGATGTCTATTCCGTATTTTGCAAACCCGCCGTAGGCGAGCAGCGCGCTTCCCAGCCCGCCCACGCCCACAAGAACGGCGTTGCGCTTTTTATCGCATCCGAGATATTCTTCCAGGGCGGCGATGAGCTCCGCGCGGACATACCCCACCTTGGGGCGGCCCGAGCTGCTCGTGTAGGCGAGATCCTTTCTTACGAGCACTTCGCCCATGCCGAGGGCCGCCGCTATCGTGCCGGAGGATATATATTTGTCACCCTCCGGAAGCGATTTGAGATAGTTCAAATATACGGGCAGCCGCTGCAGCGATATCTCGGGTATATCCCGTATCATATATCCCTCATTGCAAGCGCGGCGGCGCCGTATGCGCCCGCCTTGCTGCCGAGCGAGGCCTTTACTATCTTTACTGGAGCGTACGCCGTGCCGCCGAACAACTCCTTATCCACATAGGTCTGCACGGGGACGATGAGATTGTCGCCCTGCTCGGAGACGCCGCCGCCGAGCATTATAACTTCGGGGCGGAAGATGTTGGCGAGGTTCGCCAGCCCGCACGCAAGGTATTTGGTGTACCAGTCGACCACCTCTTTGGCGTCGATATCGGTGTGATAGAAGTCGAACGCCGTTTTGCCGTTGGCGGTATCGGAGGTGTATTTCGTCCACATTGCGGAGCGGGGGTTATCCTCCATCTGCCTGCGGGTGCGCCTTACGAGCGCCGTTGCCGAGCAGTACGCCTCGAAGCAGCCGCGCCTGCCGCACGTGCACACGTCGCCGTGGCGCTCTATCACCATGTGGCCTATTTCCGCGCCGGCAGATTTATAACCTTCGAAGAGCTTTCCGTCTATTATTATCCCGCCGCCTACGCCCGTGCCGAGCGTGACGAGTATGCTGTTTTTATAGTTCTTGCCGGCGCCGAACTTCGCCTCGCCGAGTGCGGCGGCATTCGCGTCGTTGGTGACCTTGACGGGTATGCCTATGCGCTCCTCTATCTTTTTGGAGAGCGGATAGTCGCGCAGGTTGAGGTTGCCCGAGAACACGAGCACGCCGTTCATGCTGTCTATAACGCCGGGGCAGCCCACGCCCACGTACGCCTCCTCCTTGGTGCCTCCGCATTTTCTCAGCATGGAAAACACGAGTTCGGCGATGATGTCGCACATGAAATCCCCGCCGTTTTCCGAACCTGTGACCGCGACGTCTTCGCAAAGGGCTTTGCCCTCTTTATCGAGCACGATGCCCTTTATGGTCATGCCGCCTATATCTATCCCGACATAATATTCCGCCATTCTATCCTCCGCTCGGCCAGGGACGCCCGCGTCCCGCGTGCCTGATAAGTATTTTATTACTCATATAGTTTACTATCACTGCGGCGGGTTTGTCAAGTGTTATCTGAAAAATACAAACACCGTTTGTGATTTTTTACACGTCGTCCGCGCAAAAAAAGCGGCGCGCGCCCGTAAAAGCGGAGCACAAAACGGTGCGGCACGATACGATGCGGCGGCCCGTGCGGCCCGCCATGGGTTCAGCCCTCGCGCAGAAAGCACGCCGAGCTCTTTTTTACGGCGTTGAGATATACAAGCAGCGCGCCGGAGCCGAACGCAATGACTGCCGCGCCTAAACCTAACGCAAGACAGACGGGAACGAAATACACCGTCATGGCGCCCGCCACCGAGAATGCCGCCGCGTTCCACGCAGGTATGGCGGCAAGGGCCGCCGCGACCCCGACGACGAGCGACGCCGCCGCCACCATGCACAGCTGGCAGAAGAACACCGCCGCGGCGCGCGCGGGCGAGAGCCCGAACGAACGCAGGATACCTACCTCCCGCCCGCACTTTGCAAAGGCGTAAGCGGCGTAGAAGGCGAGCGCGGCAAACGCGCACACGGCCGATACGGCGCACGCTATGGCGAGGATGCCGGCCAGCGTATCGAACCATGCGAGCGCGTTCGATATGTTTTCGGTGAGATAAGAACTTTCCGAAAAACCCGCCTCTTTAAGCTCGCGCACGTCGCTTTGCGAATATTCGGGCAGGCATATGCCGCTTCTTCCGTTCATCCGCCACTCGCCGAATTTCATTATGAGGCCGAGCGCGTCGTCATCGGAGAGCACGCAATAATTCATATACATGGTATCGAACACGCCCGTCACCGCGAATGTGTACGGCACGAAACTGCCGTCGGGCGCAATAAAAACATATTCGATTTCCGTGCCGAGCACGGCCTCCGCGCCGCCGCTCTGCTCGGCGTACCTCTCCGAAACGTACACTTCGCCCGCCTGCGGTCCGTTTTCGCCGTATACGGGCGTGAAGTACATCGAATTATCTTTAACCTGCGAATATGCGCCCAGGCGAAGCTCGCCGTAGCCGCCGTTCTCTCCCGGCGTCCTCAGACGCGTGGTGCACAGTTGCCCGTATTCGGCCGAAATGAACTGCAGGAACGCGGACTCGGGCATTATCACCCTGTTCTCGAAGTCGCCGCACGGCTCTGAGCCGGACAGCATGCCGGCCTCGTATGCCTCGCTCGCGGCGGAATATATGCAGGTTATGGTAAAGCCGCCCGCCTGCATGCCTATAATATCGGCTATGTCCTCCACGCCGAAGCCGTCTTTGTGCGCTTCGGCGGACACGGAGCTTATCGCGATGCCGCCGCTTAAATCGGCAGAGCCGTGCAACACGGGGAAAAAGCAGGTATCGGACATATATACGCGCCCCACCGTTATATCTCCGCTCAACGAATCGACGGGCACGCCGAGCATGCCGCCGCTTATATCGACGAACGGAACGGCGCCGTATTTTTCGCCGAACTCTTTTATCTGCCCGTCTGTTACGGGCGAAGTATCGCCGCCGTTCACCGTGGAGTTGAGGTAGTAGTCGCCGTAGTCGACGAAGTCCTTCTTCAAATCCAAACTTGCGGAACCGTCGGCTCTCAATGCCGAGCAGCTTGCCCGTACATCGTCCGAGAAGAAGATATTCGAACAAGTGGCGAGCGAAAACAAGCACGCGACGAGAAACACCATGGTGAGCGCCACGGCCACCGCGGTGCGCCGCAGCGTTTTGCCCGCCAGCCGGAATGCCGTTTTTGCGCCGAGCACGGGCGCGGAGCTGTTTATTGCCACACGGGAAGTATCGGCGCCCGCATGTATGCTTATGTTCCGAACGCCGCTTTCGGCGTAGTTTTTTACGCCGTCCGAAATTATTTTTCCGCGCTTTAAACAGATGATCCGGTCGGCAATATCCTCAAAATACTCGCGCTCGTGCGTGGAGACTATCACCAGCCTTTCGCGCGAAATTTCCTTTAAAAGCTCCGCCGCCTTGCGGCAGTTTTCTTCATCTAAATTCGCCGTCGGCTCGTCGGCGAACAGCACTGGGCGGTTTGCCATGGCGGCGCGCAGTATTGCGGCGCGCTGCGCCTCGCCGAAGGAAAGTTCCGAAGGTTTGCGGTTTAAAAGGCCGGCAATACCGAACTTTTGAGCCTGCGCGCGGAAATCGCCGCACTTTTCGGGGAACATTTCCCTTACGAGCTCGAAATTTTCTTCCACGGTGAGGCTATCCGAAAGCCTGCCGCCCTGAAAGACGAACGAGGCATAGTATTTTCCATATGAACACTCCACTTCTCCCGAAGAGGGCGTGTCGGTGCCCGCAAGTATATTTAAAAGGGTGGTCTTTCCGCCGCCGCTCTCACCGCAGACGAGCACGAGCCCGCGTTCGCCGAATTCGAGCGAACAAGGGGCGAGCGCCGTGACCGCGCCGCGCCCGGTCATGTATTTTTTACTTATATCTGCCGCTTTAAGCATATTCATTGCTCCTTGAGCTTTATTCACAACACAATTTTACCAACCGATTGTAAAATAATATGCACAAAGTTGTAACAAAAGCGTAATAAAAATTACTTTCTCGACATCAGCAGGAAATTGACGCACGCGGCCATAAAAAATGCGGATATAACGGCAAAACGCGCATATATATCCGCAAAATAATTATTAAAAATAATTTTATTTTAATTTGTTTTAATTTATTTTAATTTTTTCCCGTGGAGCCGAAGCCGCCCGCGCCGCGCACCGTTTGAGAAAGTTCGGCCCTCTCTTCGAACACGGCGGCGATATAGGGAGTTATTACGAGCTGGGCTATGCGGTCGCCCGGGCAGACCGTGCGCGCCTCGCCGGAATGGTTATGGAGGGCGACCATGACTTCGCCGCGGTAGTCGGGGTCTATAACGCCCACCTTGTTTGCGGGGGCGAGCCCCTGCTTTGTGGCCAGCCCGCTGCGCGCGTAAACGAGCCCCGCACAGCCTGCGGGAAGTTCCAGAGCGATGCCCGTGGGGATAACTTTCGTTTCGCCCGCGGGGATGCTCGTCTCCTCCTTCAAACAGGCGTAGAGATCGGCGCCCGCGGCATATTCGCTGCCGTATGCGGGGAGCTTGGCGTCGGGATCGAGTTTTTTAATGTTTACCGTCATATTTTCCTCACTGTTTCGTCCATATAAAACGCTCTGCCCGCACCAAAGGCGGGCGGGGCGGAGCGGCGCCTCATATTACAGTAACTTCGTCCCAGAGCACCACTTCGTCCTTTTCGAGCGACTGCGGAACGAGTATGGCGCGCTGATTGGAAGAGCCGCGGAACAGAAGGTCGGGGTTTTTGAGCTCCTCCACGAACCTGCCGTCAACGAGCACGTCGATGCACCCGAGGAGGCGCATGACGACGTCGTGGTCGCCCTTTTTGCCCGTGAGCAGGTCGGCCTCGAAATCGTAGCCCGTCCACGCCCAGACCGACTTTTCGGGGAACCTGCTTTTGAGCTCCTCCATAAAATCTACGAGCGCGAGCTGATTTTCAGGCTCGAACGGGTCGCCGCCGAGGAGGGCGAAGCCCTTTATGTACGAGGGCTCGAGCCCCTTGAATATCTTTTCCTGCACCTCGCGGGTGAAGGGCTCGCCGTAGGCAAAGTCCCACGTTTCGCTGTTGAAACAGCCCTTGCAGTGGTTGCGGCAGCCGCTCACGTACAGCGAGACGCGCACCCCCGGGCCGTTTGCTATGTCGTACCATTTTATGGCAGCGTAATTCATAAATAACTCCTTTAAACGGATATCCCTGCGCGGGATATGCCGAAAAGCCCGAACGACAAGCGCGGCGCGCATGATTTCCGCATATGCGCGCCGCGCGTTAAATATGATTTTTACCTTATCAAAGGCAATTTTCAACTTCACGGAAGCAAGTAAAACAAGGCGCGTGGGAAGGTTTGAGGGAGCTTACTCAGACGTAAATGACCGGAAACACCCGCAAGCGCGACACCGTATTACGCCGCTTATACGAAGTTTTGCCGAGTAGTTACAAGTGTAAAACTCTTGCCTTTATCTCCTTGGTCTTGCCCACGTTCCAGAAGTTCTCGCCGAGATACCCGCAGGTGCGGCGCGTAACGTTCATCTTGCGCTGGTCCTTGTTGTGGCAAACGGGGCACTCCCACTCGTAATTGTCGTTTATCATTATCTCGCCGTCATAACCGCATACCTGACAATAATCGGATTTGGTGTTGAACTCGGCGTACTGTATATTGTCGTAAATGAACTTTACCACGTCCTCCATGGCGGTGAGATTGTGGCGCATGTTGGGTATTTCCACATAGGATATCGCGCCGCCCGAAGATATCTTCTGGAACTGGCTCTCGAACTTGAATTTGGAGAACGCGTCGATCTTTTCGCGCACGTCAACATGGTAGCTGTTGGTATAGTAGCCCTTATCGGTCACGTCCTTTATCGTGCCGAAGCGCTCCTTGTCTATGCGCGCGAAGCGGTAGCACAGGCTCTCGGCGGGGGTGCCGTAGAGGGCGAAGCCTATGTTGGTCTCCTGCTTCCACTTGTCGCAGTGGTCGCGCAGGCACTGCATTACTTTCAGCGCGAACGCCTGACCCTTTTCGGTAGTCTGCGACTCTCCCGTCATCAGCTTGGTGACCTCATACAGGCCTATATATCCCAAAGATATCGAGGAATATCCGCCGAAGAGGTATTTATCTATCTTTTCGCCCTTATCCAAACGGGCGATGGCGCCGTATTGCCAGTGGATGGGCGATACGTCAGACTGCACGCCCATGAGCGCGTTATGGCGCACCATGAGAGCATCGAAGCAGAGCTGCAGCCTCTCCTCCATCAGGTCCCAGAACTTTTGCTCGTCGCCGCGGGCGAGAATGCCTATCTGAGGAAGGTTGATCGACACGACGCCCTGATTGAAACGGCCCTCGAACTTATAATTGCCGTTCTCGTCCTTCCACGGTGCGAGGAAGGAGCGGCAGCCCATGGGCGAGAACACGTTGCCCTCGTAATTTTCGCGCATCTTCTTGGCCGAGATATAGTCGGGATAGAGGCGCTTGGAAGAGCACTTTACGGCCATTTTTGTGAGATAGTCGTACTTGCCGCCCTTCAGGCAGTTGTTCTCGTCGAGCACGTACACGAGCTTGGGGAACGCGGGAGTGACATACACGCCCACTTCGTTCTTTATGCCCTGATAGCGCTGGCGGAGTATCTCCTCTATTATCATGGCGTTCTCTTCGATGTAGGGATCGTCGGGCTTGAGATAGAGGAACAGCGTAACGAACGGCGACTGGCCGTTTGTGGTCATCAGCGTGTTTATCTGGTACTGAATGGTCTGCACGCCCGCCTTGAGTTCGTCTTTAAGGCGCATGGCGACTATCTTGTCTTTCTCTTCCTTGCTTATCTCGTCGCCGAACTGCTCGTCGCACTGCCTTTCATACTTTTCCCTGGTGCGGCGAAGGTATTTGCCGAGGTGGGCCATGTTTACCGACTGCCCGCCGTACTGCGAGGATGCCACGGACGCTATTATCTGAGTCACCACCGTGCATGCCACCTGGAACGACTTGGGGCTCTCTATCATCTTGCCGTTCATCACGGTGCCGTTATCGAGCATATCCTGTATGTTGATGAGGCAGCAGTTGAAGATGGGCTGCAAAAAATAGTCGGCGTCGTGGAAGTGGATGGCGCCCTCGTCGTGTGCCTTGGAGATATATTCGGGCAGAAGTATCCTGCGGGTGAGGTCTTTGGAAACTTCGCCCGCTATAAGGTCGCGCTGGGTGGAAGCCGTGCGCGCGTTTTTGTTGGAGTTCTCCTCCATTACGTCTTTATTGGCGTTGCGTATGAGCGAAAGTATGCTCTCGTCGGTGGTGTTCGCCTTCCTGACGAGGGCACGCTCGTAGCGGTAGAGGATGTACGACTTCATGAGGTTGTATTTCTGCAACTCCATGAGCTTCTCCTCGACCATGTCCTGGATGTCCTCCACCAGAAGGCGCGCCCTGTGGCGGGATGAGATATCGTCGACTATGGCGGTTATCTGGGCGTCGGTTATCCTGTCTTCGAAGTCGACCGACTGGTTGGCCTTCTGAATGGCCACGGCTATTTTATTTCCGTCGAAATCGCACGTGGTGCCGTCCCTTTTAATAACTTTCATGCTGCTTTTTCCTCCTTTGATCGCCTGCCGCACGCTGCCGCGCGGGCGCCGTTTATGCCGTTTGTGCCACGTCCGCCGCAAACACATTTCCCCCTTATTCGGCGAACACTTACATTATACAATATATATTGTGTTTTGTCAATATGGCCGACACAATATCTTGTATAAGAAAAAGTTATACAACGGCCGTGCCGAAATACGGCCGAAATTCAGGCAAAAGCGCGACATGCCCGCCGCGGGGTGGACGCTTCGGCCGCGTGATTGTAAGTATATAACAGATATTGTGCGATGTCAAGCCCGAAGGCACAATATGTGGTATGTTTTTTTATAACAACGGGCATAATGCACAAGTGTCGCCGTTTCGGCGCGTTTTCCGCCGTTCAGGCGCGGGCATGTTGATAAAACGGGCGCGATGTTGAAAACTTTTTACAAAACCCGCGCCGCCGAGGGGGCGCGGAGATGTGAACGATTAACAAGAAGCGCCGCCCGGCATACACCGGGCGGCGCGAAACGGCAAAAACAGAGGGCCGCGCCGAAGCACGGCCCGTTTTATGCGAGCGGCTCTTCCGCCGCACCGTATTTTCAGACGGCAGACACAAACTGCGCCTTTTCGAGCGTGTACGAGAGCGAATCCGCCTCCGCGCCGTCGCGCTCGTATGTCATATACACGACGTCGCCGGGACGCAACATGTAGAGCAGGTCCCCGATATCGAACGTGCGGGAGAGAACGTATTCCCGTCCGTTTACGGTGACGGATATCAGCCTGTCGCCCGCAGTAATGCCCATGCTCTCCGCCGCAGAGCCGCGCGAAACGCTCTCCACGTATATCTCTTCCACTATGCCGCCGCCTTCGCCGTCCAGCACATAGCGCGCGTTGTCGCCCGACACCGTGATCCCGAGCGAGGGCTTATACACGCCGTTTGTGGAATCGTCGCCGTCACGGTAGTGATACATGATGTTGCCGATAACGCCCTCGGCTATGCTGCAGGGAATGGCGTAGCAGATGCTCTCGTACCCGTCCACGCCGGCGTTCGTTATCCCCACGAGCTCGCCTTCGGAGTTGAACAGTCCGCCGCCCGAATTCCCGTGATAGATGGTCGCGTCGAAGCGGATGGAACGGTAGCTGTCGTCGGTGCCGTCCTCGTCTATATCGAGGTATATATACTCGTTGTCCACGCTTATTACGCCCTCGGTGAGACTGATGCCGTAGCTCTCGGCATTGCCTATGGCGTACACCGCCTGGCCGACGTTGTAGCCGTCGGCGAACTCTGCGGCGCGCACGTCGGGATTTACGGCAAAAACGTCCTCTTTGTCGGCGCGCAGCACGGCGATGTCGGCCTCCATGGAGCCGCCGATATACTCGCATTCTATGGCGCTGTCGCCGTATTCATACACATACATGCCGTCGTCGTCCATATCGGTTATCTCGGGCATGTATTCGCTGCCGTAGAGGTAGCAGCAGATATACCTGCCGATCTTGGAGCCGCCGTTGAGATCCTCGTCGGCATCGGCGTAGTATGCGACGTGGTAATTGGTGACTATGTAAACGCTGTCGTCGTCGATCTCGAATATAACGCCCGAACCGCCGCCCTGCACCACCTGCGAGCTCGACATCCCGCCCATTCCAGGGAAAAAGCCGCCGCCCATAGACTGGGTCTCCACAAATTCGGCATACACCGAAACGCACGAGAGCAGGCTGGCCGAAGCCGCGGCGGAATGGTCGACGGAGAGGCTGAGGTACTGCTCGATAAACTCAGCGAGCGTGATGTCCGACCCCGTTTCGGCAACGTATTCCTGCCAGATCCCCTTTACGGTAAGATCTTCGCCGTCCTGCCCGTCCTGCCCGTCCTTGCCGCCTTCGCCGGCAGGCATAACGAGCTGCGAAGTGGTGCCGTCGGAATAGGTGACGGTATAGACCGTCCCGTCCTCGTCCGAGGCGGACAGATCTATCGACACGACGTAAGTGTCCTCGTTTTCCCCGTCGGCTTCCGAATCGCCGCTACAACCCGCCGCGCCGAACGCGAGCGCCGCCGCGGACACGAGCGACAATGCAGCGATGCCCGCCCTTTTTGCGTTTAAAAATCTCATTGTAGGCCTCCGATACATGAAAAGCAATTTGTAACTTTATGATAGACCCCTATTGTGAAAATAAAATGAATGCACGGGTCAATTAATTCAACAAAAAGTGAAATAATTTACATGATCGGGCCCGGAAAATTACACAGAGGCGGAGACGCGCAAAATTATGCGCGCGCCCTTTTCACGGCGCGCCGCCAGCCCGAGAGCAGTTTTTCGCGCTCGCCGCCGTCCATGCGGGGGACGAACACCCTGTCGGTCTCCGTGTTTCCGCGCAGCTCGTCGATATCCTTCCAGAACCCCGAAGCGAGCCCTGCTATGTACGCCGCGCCGAGCGAAGTGACCTCCGTCACCGCGGGGCGCACCACTTTGCAGCCCGATATATCCGCCTGAAAGCCCATGAGAAAGTTGTTCGCGCTTGCGCCGCCGTCCACGGCGAGGCGGGAGATGGCCGTGCCCGAAGCCGCCTCCATCGCGCGCAGCACGTCGTTCACGCGGTAGGCCATGCCCTCCAGAACGGCGCGCACGACGTGCTCTTTTTTTGCGCCGCGCGTGATGCCGCAGAGCACTCCGCAGGCAGAGCCGTCCCAGTAGGGCGCACCCAGCCCGTTGAACGCGGGCACGAAGTACATGCCGGCGCTGCCGCCCGCCCTGAACGCGAGCTCCTCCGTTTCGGCGGCGGAACCTATTATGCCCAGTCCGTCGCGCAGCCACTGCACGGCGGCCCCGCCTATGAACACCGAACCTTCGAGCGCATAGTCGGGCCTGCCCGAGACGCATGCGGCGAGGGTGGTCAGAAGCCCGTCGCGCATGCACGCCGCGGGGCCCGCGTTCATAAGCATGAAGCAGCCCGTGCCGTAGGTATTCTTCGCCTCGCCCTTTTCCACGCACAGGTGGCCGAACAGCGCCGACTGCTGATCGCCTGCAACGCCGCGGACGGGTATTTCACCGCCGAAATAGTCGCCGCGCGTAACGCCGAAGTCGGCCCCGCAGGCCTGCACCTCGGGCAGCATGCACCGCGGCACTCCGAACAGCTTTAAGAGCTCTTCGTCCCACGAGAGCGTATGTATGTTGAAAAGCATGGTGCGCGAAGCGTTGGTGTAGTCGGTGGCGAACACCCTGCCGCCCGTGAGCTTCCATACGAGATAGGTATCCACTGTGCCGAACAGCAGCTCTCCGCGCCGGGCGCGCTCCGCCGCGTGCGGGACGTTTTGCAATATCCACTCCAGCTTGGTGGCGGAAAAATACGGGTCGGGGATGAGGCCCGTCTTTCGGCGTATGAGGTCGGCATGCCCCTCCCTCGCCAGCCGCGCGCACCTTTCCGCCGTGCGGCGGCACTGCCATACCACGGCGTTGCACACGGGCTTGCCCGTGGCGCGCTCCCACACCACCGTAGTCTCGCGCTGGTTGGTTATCCCGAGGGCGGCTATATCGCCCGCCGAAGCGCCCGCAAGCTCCATCGCCCGCTGCACGGCGCGCAGCGACGAAAAGAACAGCTCCTCCGGGTCGTGTTCCACGAGCCCGGGCGCGGGATATATCTGCTCTATCTCCCGCCCGTACGACGAAACCGCCCTGCCCGTCCTGTCGAAGAGCACGGCGCGCGTGCTCGTAGTGCCCTGATCGAGGGCGATAACATACTTCATTTTCCCGCCTCCCGGCGCATATGCCGCGCCGATTCATATACATGGTATTGTCACGGAATATTATATAGCGGCGGCAAGGCTTTGTCAATGCCCGCCCCGAAGAGGGGCAAGGATAAATTTTACAGCGCCGATACGCACGCAGCAAGGAGAAGTTTATGTTATATTTATAGACGGTTTATACGATATTTACAGAGCACGCGCATAATTTAACCGGAACGGACAAAAAATGCGGAGGTCGCAAAATGGAAAACGCTTTGACGGTAAACGCCGAAGGCATTGCCGAAAACCAAAAAACCGCGCGCAGGATGCGCAAGGCGCCCGAAATATTCGGGTACGACATACGGTACTTTTTTATAGGGATGATGGTGTTCGCCTTTTTGGGCTTCTGCGCCGAAAACGCGGGCAGGATGGCGGTGCAGCACATATTCGACTCCCGACACCAGATATTGCCCTTTTTATTCGCCTACGGCGTCGCGCTGCTTGCCGTATACGTGATGCTTGGCACCCCCGACGAGCTGCGCTTTTTTAACATACGCATATTCAAAGACGTCACGCGCACGAAGAGGGCGCTTTCGCACGCGATATATTTTTCGGTGATATTTGCCTTTATAATGATAGGCGAGATAGCCGTGGGCATGCTGTACGAAAAGTGCGCGGGCGTGATACTGTGGGACTACAGCGACATACCCACCCACATCACCCGCTACACGAGCGTGCTCACCACACTGCTGTACGGCGGCGGCGTTTACCTGATAATGGCGTTCGCGTTCCGCCCCATGATGCGGCTGATAGAAAAAATGGGCACGCGCGCGGCCACCGTCGTCGACTGCACGCTGGGCGTCGCGATAGTTTTAGACTTCCTGACAATGGTGATAATAACGTTCGTGACGGGCAGCGCGCCCGAATACTGGAGCATAGCCTGGTAAACGCGCAAGCGCCGCATATTTTTCCTCCTCAAACCACGCGCCGCGCGGAAATTTTCCGCGCGGCGCGTGTGTATTTATAAACAAAATGATTTCAGACCGAATCTCACGCCCTGCGGCGCAAAGCAGCGCGTCAGGCGCGCGCCTTTAAAAATTCCAGCACCTCGGCGGGGTTCTTGTCGGGCGAGACGCCAGACGCGGCATAAACTATGTTGCCGCCGCCGTCTATCACGTAGGTGGTGCGTATCGTGCCGACGGTAACTTTGCCGTACAGCTTTTTTTCGCCGATCGCCCCGTATTTTTCATGCACGGCCCTTTCGGGATCGGACAGGAGCGTGAACGGGAGAGCGAACTTTTCGGCAAACCTTGCGTGCGAGGCGGAGGAATCCCTGCTTATCCCCACGACCTCCGCCCCCGCCGCGCGGAACTGCGCAAAGAGCGCGCCGAACGCGCACGCCTGGCGCGTGCACCCGGGAGTATTGTCCTTGGGATAAAAATACAGCACGAGCGTTTTGCCCGAAAA
>CALVQA010000054.1 GCA_944354725.1 uncultured Clostridia bacterium | reverse complement strand
TAGCGGGAGCCGGCCGAGCGATGGGCACGATCCATATCGGATCCCGACGGGGGCAGGGCTGCACGCGAGCGGCAGGCACTACTTTCCTCCCTTGCCGCCTGTAACGCATCAACGGATGCCGGGGCGGCGCCCCGAACGGGTTCCGGCGAACAGTAGGGATCGAGCTGCTGCGGTGCGGCTATCGGCACGCCGCGGCACACGAACGGCGCGAGCCGTACGGAACACTGCAAAAACGGAATATCGCAGCGGGCAAAAGAGTTTTGCGCCTTCGGCCGCGCACTTGCGGCGCGGGAAAGGAGTTATGCGCCGTGCAGAAGGAGTGGCGCGCGGAACAAGGGTTCTGCAAACCTGCACAAAAAACCGAGGGCGCCCGCGCAGAGAAACCGTTCTCCTCTCTGCGCACTCTCCCGACTGTGAAAGTCCCCCGCGCGGCAGAAAGCCGCGCGGGGGATATTTTTTGCCGTCCGATACAGAGCGCGGAACGGAGCGCGGCGAAAACGCCGAAGGCTCCCCCTCTGCGGCGGCAACCGGCGCACGTTTTGCCGCGGGCTCTCTGTCCGCGGCAAGATTCACATCATCCCCCGCTCCAGCTCATCGAGGGTGAGCGTGAAGGCGGGGATGAAATTCTCCATAAAGTAGTCTACCGAACGCATGCCGCGGGACGCTATGTCGTCGCGTATGCTCTTTTCGGCCTTTTCGAACTCGCTGTTGCCGCAGCGACGCTCTTCCAGGCATTTTATGTATGCCGACAGCCTGTCGGCGGCCTTTACCGTCTTCCACTCCTCGCTCTCGGTATCGGGCTTTACGAAGGGAGCGAGCTCCTCCTCCAGCTCCTTCGGCAGGGCGGAGAGCAGCCTGTCGCACGCCTCGGATTCTATATCCTTATACGCGCCCGTGATGGAGCGGTTGAAATATTTTATGGGCGTGGGCAGGTCGCCCGTAAGGACTTCGGGACATTCGTGATATACGGCGTACAGCACGCACTTTTCCACGTCCAAAGAGCCGCCGAAAACTTTGTTTTCTATCACGGCGAGGGCGTGCGCCAGGAACGCGACCTGCTGAGAGTGCTCCATTATGTTCTCTTCGCGCACCGAGCGCATGAGCGACCAGCGCTTTATATACTTCATCCTGTCCATAAAGGCATAAAAATTGTAGGGCATAAAAAACCTCCTCGCCGCAGGCGTCCGCCTGCAAAATAAATTATAATACATTTTGCC
Source organism: uncultured Clostridia bacterium (assembly GCA_944354725.1). Lineage (GTDB taxonomy): Bacteria > Bacillota > Clostridia > Christensenellales > Borkfalkiaceae > Coproplasma. The sequence goes on along the minus strand of CALVQA010000054.1, from coordinate 2,111 downwards.
CGTTAATTCAATTGACTTGCACGATATTTTGCCATATAATTTTTAGCGAAAGCGGATAATATCCGCAAAACCAAAAAACAAAATACCGTCGGGGGTGCCCGCCGATCCGCCTTACAGGCGCGCGGGCTGAGATTATACCCTTTGAATCGGCAAGGTAATGCTTGAGCGATAGTACAAAGCACGCTATAATTATGCGGTCGTCCTCTCTGCCTTGCGCGGCGGAGAGAGCGGCCGATTTTCTTTTCGGCGGTAAAAGGAGGAAATTTTATGAACTTTTCATTGCTGGCGTTTTCGGACGTCATCGGCGACATAGAGAACTATTTCGCCAACTTCGAGACCGCGGCAGACACCTGCCGCACCGTCATGCTCTGGCTGGCGATAGCGCTCGTGATCGCCTTCATCGCGGTAAAAGTCGCCCTTTACCTTACCGCGCCGAAGCCCGCGCAGGGGCAAGAGACTGCCGACGGAAGGCAGAAGATCGCAAACAGGGCGGGGCTGATAGTCGCGCTCGCGTATGCCGTGGCGGCGATAGTCGCCTTTTCGGCATTCTATTTTACCGACGTGAGCAACGACGAAGATTACCTCGTGCCCATCACATTCTATCCCCTGCTCGTATTCGCGGTGGTAGCGATAGCCGGAGCGATAGCCGTGGCGTTCAAACCCCTTAAGGCCGTCAAGGCGGTCGCCGCGGGCCTTGCGGGCGCGGCATTCGTCGCGGCGCTCGTGTGCCTTATAGTGTATTACTCCACGGGCGACGCCTCGGAATGGAACGGCATAGAGATAACCGCGGGCGACAGCGCCGTGCTGTACGTGAGCGCCGCGGTGCTGACCGCGACGATGATCGCCGTGGCGTTCATAACCGACAGGACAAAGGGCTTCGACACCCGCGCGATAACCTTTGCCGCGATATGCATAGCGCTTTCGTTCGCGCTCTCCTACATAAGGCTGCTGCGCATGCCGTTCGGCGGCTCGATAACCTTTGCCTCGCTGCTGCCCCTCATGCTGTACTGCTATATGTTCGGCTGCAAGAAGGGCCTCGTTGCCGGGCTCATATACGGCGTGTTGCAGGCCATACAGGATCCCTGGCTGCTGCACCCCGCGCAGTTCGCCCTCGACTATATCGTGGCGTTCATGGCGATAGCCCTTACGGGATGCCTGAGGAACGTTAAGGCGCTGAACGGCAAGATGCGCACCAAGTTCACGCTCGGCGCCATGATAGCAGGCGCAACGCGCTTTGTTTCGCACTTCTTTTCGGGCGTGTTCGCGTTCGGCGCCGGCGGTCTGTCGGCCGCCGAGGACTACGGCATCCCCGCGCTCACCAACCCCTATTTATATTCGCTCGTGTACCAGACGATGTACATAATACCCGAGATGATAATAGTGATAGTCGTGGGCGTGCTGCTGCTCTCGTCCGGCAACCTGCGCAGGCAGATAGAGCGCTACGGCAACTTCGAAAAGACGGCCGTAAGCGTGCCTTCGGAGAGCATACCCGCGGCCGAGAGCAGTCAGAACTGAACCGACCGCAAGATAACGTGAGCGCCGCGCGGCAGAATGCCGCGCGGCGCTTTTTAACACCTTGAAAACTGCACTATGTCCGCCACGACCGCAAAGGCAAGCAAAAAAACAAAGCCCGCGGCATGGACGGCGGCCTCCACCCGCGGCGGAACGGGCCTGCCGCGCACCTGCTCTATCACGCAGAACAGCACCTTGCTGCCGTCAAGCGCGGGTATGGGCAGCAGGTTGAACACGGCGAGATTGACGCCGATGTAGGCGGCTATCTCCAAAAAGCTCTGCACCCCCTGCGAGGCGAGCTGCGAGGTGAGTTTTATCGTAGTGACCGGCCCGCCCATCGCGTCCAGCCCCATGCTCCCCGTGAGCAGTTCTCCCAATGCCCTGAATATGGTGCCCGCTATCCTGAACGAATAGGCGAACGCCCGCCCGACGCATTCCGACGGGGGGAAACGATAGCTGTCCGCCCCCACCTGCCAATACCTTTCGCCGTCCTCCCGCAGCTCGGTACCGATCCCGAGCGCGCTCCACAACACGGAGGTGTCGGCGATGCTGCCGAAAACGCAGTCGCGGCGCAGCGCGACGCCGATCTCGCACACCTC
>CALVQA010000053.1 GCA_944354725.1 uncultured Clostridia bacterium | reverse complement strand
TCGTGCGGGCGGCGTTTTTGCGCGCCAACGCGCCTGCCGGCCTGCGCGGAGAGGAGGCGGTGAGCCTGATGTTTTCGGTGCTCGGCGGAGTGAGCGTGCCGCGCGGCGCCTGCCGCACGGCCGAGGGCGCATTTTATACGCGCTACACCTGCTGCATGGATGCGGAGAGCTTGGTCTATTATATTTCCACCGATGCGTGCCGTTCGCTCACGGCGGTAAAGCTGCGCGGCGACGAAAACGGGCTCGTCCGCTATTGCGTGCGCCGCAAGGAGTGCGTCTTAAAACTCAATTTTTAAAGCCCCGCGGCGGTCTCGGCCTTTCAAAGCCGCGGCGGTCTCGGCGCGGCGGGCCGTGTTTCCGGGCGCGATTTTGCGCGAGTTTATGCCGCGTTTATATTCATATCGTATAATTGTTACGGCACAAAGGCGGTTTGCGCCCTTTTTGCGTGCCGTTCAGGTATTTTCCGTTATTTTTTTATTGAAATAGCGGCTTGTTTGTGGTATAATATACAAAATGTCCGCGTCTTTCGGGCGCGGGGACGCGCATCATTTCCGCTCGGGCTCCTCTCGGGCGGCGCGCGGCTATTTTTACTGCGGAGAAATTTATGTACGGAAGTGCTATAAACGGAGAACAGTTCACCGCCATGCTTGCAGGCGGGCTTGCAAATCTGCGCGCGTCGGCGGAGGAGATAAACGATCTGAACGTGTTCCCCATCCCCGACGGCGACACGGGCGACAACATGGTGTCTACTCTTTCCGGCGGGCTCGCGCACGCAAAGCTGTGCCGCGGAGGAGTGGGCGAAGTGGCCGACTGCGCCGCAAAGGGCATGCTCCTCGGCGCGCGCGGAAATTCGGGCGTCATACTTTCGCAGATGTTTTCGGGCATAGCGAGCGACCTCGCCGGCAAAGCGAGCGCCGACGTGGGCGACATATCCGCCGCCTTCGATTCGGGCGCCGAACACGCCTATTCCGCGCTTTCGGAACCCGTAGAGGGCACCATGCTCACGGTCATGCGCCTCGCCGCCGAATACGCCCGCAACAACTGCGGCAAAAATTCCACGGTGGAGCGCTATTTCAGCCTCTACGAAGAGGAAGCCGAGCGCGCCCTCGAAAACACTCCCGAACTCTTGCCCGTCCTTAAAGAGGCGGGCACGGTAGACAGCGGCGGCGCGGGGCTCGTCAGCATAGTGCGCGGCTTTTTGTCCGTGCTGCGCGGAGAATTCTGCGGCGAGGAGGCGGGCGAGCCGGCGGGACAGGCGTCTTCCGCGGGCCCCGACATTTCGCTCTTTACCGAAGACAGCGAGCTCACGTTCGGCTACTGCACAGAGTTCCTGCTCAGGCTGATGCGCAAAAAAACAGACCTCGGCGAATTTTCGGTGGAGCGCTTCCGCAAAGATATCGACGCGCTCGGCAGTTCGGTAGTCGCGCTCAGGCAGGGCAGCATGGTAAAGGTGCACGTGCACACCGCAGAACCCTGGCAGGTGCTTCGCCTCGCGCAGCGCTACGGCGAATTCCTCACCGTTAAGATAGAGAACATGAACATACAGCACAGCGAGGCCGTTTTAAAGGGCGGGTCCCGTTCGCCCGTGTTCAAACGGCGCGGGGCGCGCAAGCGCTACGGCGTTGTGGCCGCGGCCGCGGGCGAGGGCATGTGCGCGGCATTCGGCGAGCTGGGCGCCGACGTCGTTATAGACTGCGACAAATACGGCTCGCCTTCCGTAGAGCTCTTTTCCGAGGCGGTGGAGGCGGCAAATGCCGACTGTGTTTTCGTGCTTCCCGACGATAAAAACGCCTTCGGCGCGGCGGAAGAGGCCGCGCGGCTCACTTCGTCGTCGGAGGTGCGCGTGCTGCCTACGCGCTGCTACGGCGAGGGATATGTGGCGCTTTCCGCGCTCGACTGCGAGAGCGGCGATACCGACGGCATCATGTCCTGCATGAACGCAGAGGTGAAAAATTCTGCGTGCGGGGCGGTGGCGCGCGCCGTGCGCGGAGCCAGCCTGGGCGGGGTGGATGTGAGCCCCGACGACTACATAGCCGTTTCCGATAAAAAAATATTGTGCGCTTCGGCAAGCAAGACCGAGGCGGCAGTGCGGCTCGCAGGCGCCCTGGGCGCGGCAACGCACGACTTTATAATAGTTTTCTGCGGTTCGGGCGCAAGCGCCGCGGAGCGCGAAGAGTGCCGCCGCTCGATGTGCGCCGGCTTTCCTTCCGCAGAGTATTACGAATTGGACGGCGGCCAAAAGACATACGATTTCATGGTCATAGTGCAATGAGCGGCGCCTTCCGCGCGGCTTCAAATAAATTTTACGAGGGGACACAAAAATGAGGGAATTTGTTATAATGAGCGATTCGTGCTGCGACCTTCCCGCAGATCTGCGCGCAAGGTTCGGAGTGGAATATGTTCCGATGCGCATAATCTACGGGGATACCGACATCCCCGCCGATCTCGACTGGAAGCAGATATCGTTCGGGGAGTTCTACGATCTCATGCGTTCGGGGGTGCGCGTTCGCACGGCGCAGGTAAATGCCGAAGAATTTAAAAAGGCGTTCGCCGCTCATCTCGAAAAGGGAAAGGACGTCATGTACATAGCCTGTTCTTCGGCGCTCTCCAATTCATACACGAGCAGCCTCGCCGCGCGCGACGAGCTGGCGTCTCTGTATCCGGAGGGCAAAGTCGTCTGCATAGACAGCCGCAACGCCTGCATGGGCCTCGGGCTCATCTGCATGACGGCCTCCGATCTCAGGGCGGAGGGCAAGAGCATAGAGGAGACCGCCGCCTACATAGAGAGCCACAAGCAGGAGGTCAATCAGTTCGCCACGGTTGAGAGCCTCAATTATTTGAAGCGCGCAGGCAGGGTGAGCACCACGAGCGCCGTTTTCGGCGGCCTTCTGCAGGTAAAGCCGATTATCATTTCCGACGTCGACGGCCAGAACGTCGCCGTCGAAAAGGTGAAGGGGCGCAAAAATTCCATCGTGCGTCTCGCCGATAAATTTGCCGAGGCTTACAAGAGCGACCCCCATCAGCGGATATGCATAGTGCATGCCGACTGCGCCGAGGGCGCCGAGGAGCTGAAGGCGCTCGTAAAAGAGCGCATGCCGGAGAGCGGAACGGAGATAATAACCGCCGGCATAGGCCCCATAATAGGCGCCACCACCGGCCCCGGCACTCTCGCCGTCTATTGTTACGGGGAGGAAGTAAAGTTCAGGGCGGAACAGGGCAGAGCATGAGGATAGAATATCAACCGCCTAAAAAGAGGCAGCCGGTATTCGCCTGTTTCAAGGCGTTGTTGCGCATATTCATAAGAAAGGTGCGCGTCGTAACTGTCGGCGGCGATCTTAAAAGCCCCTGCCTTTACCTTGCCAATCACGCCAACAAAATGGGCCCGATGATCTACAGCATGTTCTTTCCCGAATACCACGTCAAGTGGGGCGCCTGCCAGATGTTCGGCGGCTACCGCGAGAGGTACAGGTACATAAGGGACGTGTTGTATATCCAAAAGAACGGTTCGGGCCGCGCCGTCGCCTCGTTCAGGGCGTTCTTCGAAGCATTCTTTTCGCAATTCGTATACAGGGGCATAAAGCTCCTGCCCACGTATACCGACGGGCGCCTTGCGCGCACGGTAAAAAAGAGCGTGAGCCTCCTCGGGGACGGCATGTCGCTCATGATCTTCCCCGAAAATTCCGAGGAGGGTTACAAAGACAGGCCCGAGAGCTTTTTTCCGGGGTTCGTGCTCGCGGCGCGAGCATATAAAAGGGCGTACGGGCGCGACGTCGTCATGCGTCCGGTGTATTACCACAAGCGGAAGCGGCTGATAGCCGTGGGCGAGCCTTTCACTCTGCCCGATACCGGCGCGGAGACGAAGGAGGACGCGGCCGAGGTCGTGCGGCTCAAGGTCAACGCGCTCTGCGACAGGATAGAGGCGGGCGAGTTTTCTTGCGCACGCAAATAAAAAACACGCCGCCGCGCAGCGTTGCGCGGCGGCGTGCCGCGTATGCAGGTCAACGCTCGTCCGAAAATTTTATTTCGCGCGGTTTGGAATAGGATGCTTTGCCGCGCGGTTTTTTCTTTTCCACGATATAATATACCGGCTGCGGCTGCTCTTGCGGCTGCTCTTTTTGTTCCTTTTCCGCGCCGTCGTCGGCGCTTCGGCTTTCGTTGAAGCTCTTTATGCCTATCATGGCGAACCTTATCAGGTTCACGAAAACAAAACAGGCTATGTACAGCAGTATCAGATATAAAAGTCCTATCGCCTTCATGTCTGTATTTTAGATCGGCCTGCGGCGTATATTTTGCCTTTTGTTGGTGCATAATGCAGTAAAAGGTAACTTATGGATGATATACATTTGAACGAAGAGCGGCCCGAAGAAGGCCGCCCGTCCGCACAGGAACTGAAGGAATTCGACGAATTCAAACGCCTCAAGCGCCTCACCGCGGCTCGCAATCTTGTTTCGGGGCTCGAATTGAACGCAAGTTCGGCAACGCTCGGCAGGAGCGCCGTGCGCGGCGCCGTGTGCGAGGCGGAAAAACTCGGCATAGGCTCGGTCGCGGTGTCGCCGTGCATGGTAAAGGCAGCGCGCGCGTGTTCGGTCTCGGGCATAAAGATATGCGCGTGCGTATCCGCCTTCGGCGGGGCCGAGCATGCCTCCGTCAAGGCGCGCCAGATAAGGCGTGCCGTCCGCGAGGGCGCTGCGGCGGCCGAAGTCACCGCGCCCGTGTATGCGGTAAAGGAGGGGGCGTGGACGTATGTAAGGCGCGAGCTCAAAAAGCTGATGAGGGCGGCGCGCAGGGCGGAATTCAGGCTCAATCTCGAGGCCCCGCTCCTCACTTCGCAGGAGCTGTCGAAGCTCGTCGCTCTCGCCTGCGAACTTAAAATAGGCTGGCTGTGTGCCTCGAGCGGGAATTTCGGCCCCGTCGACGACGAAGAGCTCGGGTCCATCCTCTCCGCCGTAAAAGAAAGGGCGGCCGTAAAGGCGGAGGGCGCGGAGACCTGCGGCAGGGCTTCGGAGCTGTTCGGCATGGGTGTAAGGCGCGCGGGAGGCAAAAACGCCGTCGCCGTCGCAAGGGAGACGCTTGCCGCCGCAGGCAGGCAATTCACCTCGTGAGTTGCTGTGCTCTGCCGCGCGATGTACTGCGCATATTTGTTTGTAACGAACCGCCGCCGCGCAAAATGCGCGGCGGCGGTCCGGTTTTTTATTTAGGAGTAGAGTGATCTGAAAATCAAATATTGTTTTCTGCGGGTACGCCCTTGCCTTCCTTGCGCTTTTCCGCGGCCCTTGCTTCGCCGCGCCTGTCTTTGCCCGTAAAGAACAGCCCGAGCGAGCCGGGCCCGACGTGCGCGCCGCTGACTATGTCGAAAAATTCTATCGTAACGTCGCGGGCGCCGAGCTCTCTCACCATTGCGGCGAGCGCCTGTGCCTCTTCCTCGCAGTTGCAGTGGCTTATGGCGACCGTCTGCCCCTCGGGGAATACCGCGTTAAGCTTGTATTGCTCCGCAAGCTCGGCGACGGCCTTTCTGCGCCCGCGCACCTTTCCGCTCATGGAGATCCTGCCGTTTCCGTCGGCTATGAGTATGGGTTTTATGTTTAGCAGAGTACCCGCAACGGCGACCGCGCCCGATATCCTGCCGCCCTTTTTAAGATATTTCAGGTCGGCAACGGTAAAGTAGGAGTTCAGCCTGAATTTGTTGTTCTCCAGCCATTTGAAGCAGGTGTCGATGCTTTCGCCCATGCCGCGCAGCTTTGCCGCCTGAACGGCGAGCAGGCCTTCGCCGAAGCCGGAGTTTGCCGAGTCGCATACATACACTTTCTGCCCGGGATAGGTCTTTTCAAGTTCCTCCGCGGCGAGCATCGCCTGACGGTACGTCCCGCTCACCTGCGAAGATATGGTTATCATCAGCACGTCCCTGCCCTCTTCCAGCGAGCATTCGAATTGCTCTTTAAACCTCTCGCATGTGATGAGGGAGGTGGAGACCTCCGCGCCCGCGCTCATGGCCGAATAGAATTCGCGCGCGTCGTCCGAAAAGGGTCTGCCGTTTTTGTAGCACTCTATCTGCTTTCCGTTGCAGGTGCAAACGTAGGATATTACCTTTATGCCGCATTGCTCTATCATCGCCTCTGTGAGATTGGCCGAAGAGTCGGCAAATATATCGAATTTCATTTTGTGCCTCCGTATGGTAGCGCGGCGTCTGCGCCGCCTTCCTCTCTTATTATATACGTTTATCCGCCGCAATGCACTCTAATGTTTTGCGCCGGGCTCTACGATTGAAAAAACGCTCTATACCGCGTATTTGTGCGACTCTACCGCAAAATTTTTACATTCTACTCACGGTAGAGTTGCTTATTTTGTTGATTTTATGTGCCGGATATGCTAAAATATCGCCATGAACGAAACGGACGACATAAAAGAGATAATAGCGGAAAACCTTCTTCGTTTCCGCACGCAGGCCAACCTCACCCAGGCACAGCTTGCAGAAATGCTCAATTATTCCGATAAAGCTGTTTCCAAATGGGAGAGGGGCGAATCGGTGCCCGATATCCGCGTGCTCATGCAGATAGCCGGCATATACAACATCAAGCTCGACGACCTTGTCAGCCGCCCCAAGGAAAGGGAGGTAAAGCCGGTCTTGCACAAGCGCAAAAAGCGGCTGCTCATCACGCTGCTCTCGTTTGCGCTCGCGTGGTTCATCGCCACGGGCATATTCGTCATCCTGTGCTTCGTGCCCGGGCTCGAATACGAGTGGCTCAGTTTCGTCGTCGCGGCGCTCGCGTCGTCGATAGTGCTCATGGTGTTCTCTACGCTCTGGGGCAACAGGATAACCAACGCCGTCTGCTGCTCGCTCATACTCTGGTCGCTCGCCGCGGTGCTGTATACGTTTTTGTATCTGTTCGCATCCGTGCCGCTGCTGTGGCTGCTCTTCGTGGCGGCATGTCCGTTCGAGGTGCTCATAATACTCTGGTTCGTGTTCAGAAAGGTAAAATAAACATATGTCGCCGCCCGCGGTCCGCCGCGGGCGGCATGTTTTGTATAACGCACGGCATCCGGAATATTTTCGGCGCGCGCGTATAGTAATATCGTATGGATATGTGTGAAAAGCGCGGCGTTGTCCGCGTGCTCGCCTTCGCCGCGGAGATCTGCGCCGCGCTCGCGGGGGCGGGAGTTTCGGCCGCGGCCGCCGTCGGATGCGCGCGCGAGGCGTGCGCCGCGTACGGTTGCCGCGGCGCCTCGTTTTCGTTGCTTGCCTGTCATGTGCGCGCGTCTGCGGGAGCGGCCTGCGTGCTCGTCCGCGTAAGGAGGCTCGGCTGCGATTTCGGCATTGCCGAAGATTGCCGCGCGATAGTCCGCCTGTGCCTCTGCGGCGCGCCGCTGTGCAGGGCGGAGCGACTCTTTCGCGCGGCGTTGCATCGTCCGCGGCACCGGGCGGCTTCTCCGGGCGGAGGTCTTGCGTGTGCGGCCTTCTGCGCCCTCTTCGGCGGCGCGGTTGCGGAATGCGCGGTGTGCATGGCTGCGGGAACGGCGGCGCACGCGCTCTCCCGCGCCGTAAAGTTCCCTTTTCTTTGCGCCGTCGTCCCGCCCGCCGTCGGCGCTGCGGTATGCCTGCTGTCGTGTTCGGCGCTTATCTGCTTCGGCGTTGACTGCCGCGCGGCGTATGCCGCCGCGGGCTGCGTTATGATAAGCGTGCCCGGCATACTGCTCTGGCGCGCCTTTGTCGACATGTTTTCCGGCGGCGCGCTCTTCGGCGCCCTTTCGGCCGTGCGCGCCGCGGCCTGCTTTTTTGCCGTGGCGTTCGCGTATGTAGCCGCGGGGGCATTGTTTTGCTTTTTGCCGCAGACGGATTTTTATTCGCCGCCGCCCTCGCCGATAGTCTGTTGCCTTCTGTGCGGTGCGGGCGCGGCGGGTTTTTGCGCGGCGTTCAACGCCCGTCCCATGTGCACGGCATGCGGCGGCGCGCTTGCCTCTGTCTGCTTTTTCGTATATTCGGCGCTCTCCGCGCGGAACGTGTTCGTTGCGTGCCTTGCCGCCGCCGCGGCGGGCAGAGTGCTTTCGGCCGCGCTCTCCCGCGCGGCGTCGCCGCCCGCCGACGTGTTCTTTATCTCCGCCGCGGTGCCGCTCGTCCCCGGGGCGCCGTTGTTTTATTGTCTGTGCTTCCTCATCGCGGGCAAATTCTGCTTTGCCGCCGCGTATGCTGCCGACGCGTTTGTCTTTTATTCGGCCGTCCTCTGCGGCGAGGCGCTCGTCCGCCTCGCCGCCCGCGCGCGGCGCGCTCTCTGCCGGCATGCCTTCCGTCGCCCTTTTTGAGGCAAAAAATTAAAATTGCCGTCAAAAAAACGTTACTTATTCGGCATGCGCGTGCTATAATGTAGCTGTAATTCATCAATAATTCAAAAGGTGCAACATGGATCTTAAAAAACTTGCTTCAAGGCTCATTCCCGACGACGACCTTCCCTCCCTCGAAGAGTGCGAAAAGGCATACCCTCCCCGCGTTTTGAAAGAGGGGGCGGAGGTGACGCGTCTGGCCCCTTCGCCTACGGGCTTCATCCATCTCGGCAACTTGTACAGCGCGCTCGCCGACGAACGCGCCGCCCATACCACGGGCGGCATATTCTACCTGCGCATAGAGGACACCGACGAAAAGCGCAAGGTGGACGGGGCGGTGGAGTCGGTGATACGTTCCCTCAGATATTTCGGCATAAACTTCGACGAGGGCGCGGAGATAGACGGCGAAAACGCATACGGCCCCTATTACCAGCGCAGGCGCGCAAAAATTTACCGCGCCTTTGCAAAAGATCTCATAGAGCGCGGCCTTGCGTATCCCTGCTTTTCCACCGAGGAGGAGCTCGACGAGATAAGGCGCGTCCAAACGGAAAAGAAGGAGATAACGGGCTATTACGGCAAATACGCCGTATGGCGCGACAGGTCCGAGGAGGAGATCTATGCCGCGCTCGAGGCGGGCAAGCCGTTCGTCGTCAGGCTCAGATCACAGGGCGACGTTAACGTGAAGCATACCTTCCGCGACGCCATCAAGGGCAGCATAACCGTGACCGAAAACGACCAGGATGTGGTGATATTGAAGTCCGACGGCATCCCCACGTATCATTTCGCGCACGCCATAGACGATCATTTCATGCGCACCACTCTCGTCATAAGGGGGGAGGAATGGCTCTCCAGCCTGCCCATCCATATAGAGCTGTTCAAAGTTTTGGGCTTCGCGCTTCCCCGCTACGGCCACACCTGCTCCCTGATGAAGGTGGACGGCGGCACCAAGCGCAAGGACCCCGAACTTTCGCTCGACTTTTACCGCGCGGCCGGCTACTATCCCGCCGCCGTGATAAAGTACCTCATGACCATACTCAACTCCAATTTCGAAGAATGGGCGGCAAAAAATCAGGGCGAGGACTACACCGCGTTCCCCTTCTCCGTCTCCAAGATGGGCAAGAGCGGCGCGCTCTTCGATCTGGATAAGCTCAACGACGTCTCGCGCGACGAACTCTCCAAGCTCTCTCCCGAGGGCATGTACGGATTTTTGAACGGCTGGGTGGCCGAGTTCGGCACCGATGCCGACAGGGCGCACTTCAAAGACAGGGACTACATAATAAAGATCCTCGCCCTTATAATGGGCGCGGGGCAGAAAAAGCGCCGCAAGGACATAGAGCGCGCCGAACAGGGCGTGCGCCTCATCGACTATTTCTTCGACGACGCTTTCTCGCCCGAATATTCCTTCCGCTTCGACGGCAAAACGGTAAACGACATGCTCAAAAATTTTGCGGATTCTTACGACGAAAACGACGATAACTCAGCATGGTTCGCAAAGCTCAAGGCGGCGGCCGCCGCCGCGGGCTTCGCCGCCGAAAACGCCGAATACAAGGCCGATCCCTCGGCGTTCAAGGGCAACGTGTCCGACGCCGCCGAAATAGTGCGCATGGCTGTAACGGGCAGCCCCAACTCTCCCGACCTCTGCACGATAATGGGCATTCTCGGCAGAGAGCGCTCGCTCGCGCGCCTGTCCGCGGCGATGCGCGCGGAATAACGTTTTCGGGGCGGAACGCTTATGGCCGCGATACTTTTGCAACTGTGCTTTCTCTTTTTTGTGGGCAGCTGCCTCGGATGGTGCGCGGAGGTGCTCTTCCGCAGGTTTTTCAGCGCAAAAAAGTGGATAAACCCGGGCTTTCTTACGGGGCCCTACCTGCCGCTCTACGGCTTCGGGCTCACCTTCATGTACGGGGTGTGTTACATACCAGTGAACACGGGAGAGGAGTGGGCCGATAAGCTCATCCTCGTCCTCATCGCGGGCGTGCTGCTCACCGCGCTCGAATACATCGCCGGGCTCATCTTCATCAAGGGCATGAAGATAAAGCTGTGGGACTATTCCGCGCGTCCCGGCAACATACAGGGCGTGATCTGTCCGCTGTTTTCGCTCATCTGGACGGCGGCCGCCGCGGTGTATATAATATTCATACACGGCTTCGTCACGGGCTGGGTGGCGTGGTTCGTCTCCCACCTCGGCTTTGCCTTTTTCGTCGGCTTTTTCTTCGGCGTGTTCGCCATAGATCTCGCGCATTCGCTCGGCCTCTCGGTAAAGATACGCAAATTTGCCAAGGAGCGCGGCATCGTCGTCGCCTACGAAAAACTCAAAGAGAGCGTAAAAGAGGGCATCGAGCGCGGCAAAGAGCGGGTAAAGGCCGGGCGGGCGAGCTTTTTGTTCGCCTTCAGGTCGGGCAAGAGCGTGCAGGAGATGCTTGCCGACTATCTCGACAGGGCGAACGAGCGGCACTCGCAGCGCAAAAACGACGAGAAGGGAGAGGACGGCGAAAAATAGGCGCGTTTTGCCTGCTTTTGCACAATACACAAAATTTTCACTCTCTGTTTACGGCAAGTTTATATATCGGGGTTAAAATCGTTCCCGATGATCGCCCTGCACCGAGCGGGGCGATACGGTTTTTTATTTGAGGATGTTTTATTATGCTTCAACTTCGCGACATAACCAAAGATTATAAGGTGGGAGATTCCGTCGTCTCTGCGCTCAAAGGCGTCAGCCTCTCATTCCGCCGCAACGAATTCGTGTCGATACTCGGCGCGTCGGGCTGCGGCAAGACCACCCTTTTGAATATCATAGGCGGCCTCGACAAATATACCACGGGCGACCTCATCATAGAGGGAGTATCTACGAAAGATTACAGAGACGGCGACTGGGACACCTACCGCAACCACCGCATAGGCTTTGTTTTCCAGACTTACAACCTCATCCCGCACCAGACCATCCTGGGCAACGTGGAACTCGCCTTGACGCTCTCGGGCGTCAGCCCCAAAGAGCGCAGGGAGCGCGCCGCCGAAGCCCTTCGCCGCGTCGGACTCGGCAAGGAGTTCAACAAGCGCCCCAACCAGCTCTCGGGCGGGCAGATGCAGCGCGTGGCCATTGCCCGCGCCCTCGTGAACAATCCAGAGATATTGCTTGCCGACGAGCCTACGGGCGCGCTCGACACAAAAACTTCCGTGCAGATAATGGATCTCATAAAGGAGATCGCGGGCGAGCGCCTCGTAATAATGGTGACGCACAACCCCGAGCTCGCCTACAAGTATTCCTCGCGCATAGTGGAGCTCAAAGACGGCCTCGTCGTCTCCGACAGCAACCCCTATCCCCCCGAAGAGGAGGAGCGCGAAGTAAAGGAGCACGTCGACCGGCTTAAAGAGGAGACGGCCCGTGAGAGCGGGAACGACAAAAAGGCGGCCGCCCGCGCCGCCGCGTACAAGACGAAGCATTCGTCCATGTCGCTGTTCACGGCGTTTTCGCTGAGCGGAAGGAACCTGCTCACAAAAAAGGCGCGCACGCTGGTAACGGCTATAGCGGGCAGCATAGGCATAATCTCCGTCTGCCTCGTGCTCGCCCTCTCCGCGGGCTTCAACAATTACATAGCCAAAACCGAGGAGGATATGCTCTCGTATTATCCCGTAACGGTGAGCGAGAGCTCTCTCGACCTCACTTCCGCCATGACGAGCTTCATGAGCGGCTCCATGCAGTCCGATCTTCCCGTCGGCGACGAGGTGGAGGATAAGGTCGTCGTCAATTCCTTCCTCTCCAAGCTCGCGCAGGGCATGACCACTTCCAACGACTTCACTTCCGGCAACGTCGTTTCCATAGACGGAAAAGAGATGACCTATATAGAGTATCTCGAAGCGATGCCGAAGGAGCTGTATAACGCCATAATGTATTCCTACGGCGTGTCGATATCCGAAAACCTGTTTACCGACGCGGTGATAGGTTCCAACACCGAACTTCAGGGTTACGGCAGCCTGGAGCCGCGCAACGCGCACATGTCCATAGAGAGCCTGCGCGAATACTATACCGCCATACTGCTCGCCGCCGATGCCGAATATGCGGGGCTCGCGCAGTTCATCCCCTATTTTACCGACGTGGTCTCCGTGATGCCCGGCACCTCCGACGTGAACGATAAAAACAATTTCGGCGCATACGTCAAGGAACAGTACAGCGTCATAGCGGGGGATTTTCCCCAAAGCCCCGACGAAGCGGTGCTCGTCGTCGGCTCCGGCAACGATGTCCTCGACCTCACCTTGGTGCAGCTCGGTTTCTTCTCCGAGTCCGACTTTCTGGATCTCTTCATAGATGCCGAGAGCGGTGAGGACACCTCGCCCGATCCCATAGATTATTCCGAAATACTCTCCAAAGAGTACACGCTGTATTACAACGACGCGCTGTATGCCGAGAACTCCGAGGGCGATTACAAGTATACCTACACGGGCTTCAACATCGCGCAGCCGGGCGAGGAAGTGCAGCACATAACGGGCGCCGACCCGTCCGACAGCAGGACGATAAAGATAAGCGGCATACTCCGCCTGAAGGACGAATACAGCTACGGTTGCCTCTCCTCGGGCCTGTGCCTTACCGAGCAGCTCGTGCAGGAATACATCATGCACAACGTGCAGTCGGCCGTAGTCGGCTCCATAAACTCCGTGAGCGATTACATGCAGATAGAGAGCATGGCGGGCGAAGTTACTGTGCGCAGCTGGCTTGTGAACGCGCTTACGGGCGGGCTCATGCCGCTCTCTCTCAGCCAGAAGTTCGTCCCTTCCAACGAGGGATACAACGCCGGAACGGTCGCCGAGCTCATCCGCACGTTGGGCGGCAACGATCAGCCTTCGGGCATTTCGATATATGCCGTAGATTTCAATTCCAAAGACGACATGCTCGCCTACCTCGACGAATGGAATACGGCGGTTTCGGCCGCCCGCGCCGACTATGACGCGAACGGAGCCAATTCGGTGTATGCCGACGAAAACGGCGAGTATTCAGGGCCCACCGAAGTCAGCTATACCGATACCGTCGGCACGCTCATGGATATGGTCAACACCATATTGAACGCCATAACCTACGTGCTCGTCGCGTTCACGGCGATATCGCTCGTCGTCTCCACGGTAATGATAGGCGTCATAACCTATGTATCGGTAGTGGAGCGCACCAAGGAGATAGGCATTCTCCGCTCCATCGGCGCGCGCAAACGCGATATAAGGCATGTGTTCAACGCCGAAACGTTTATCGTCGGGCTGTGCGCGGGCCTCATAGGCGTGGTCGTGGCGTATCTGCTGCAGGGCGTCATAAACCTGATACTCGCGCCGCTCACGGGCATCTCGGGGCTTGCGGCCCTGCCCGTATGGCAGGCGGCGATAATGGTGTGCGTCAGCGTGGCGCTCACGCTCGTCTCCGGGCTCATCCCCGCTTCGGCGGCGGCCAAGAAGGATCCCGTCATAGCGCTCCGCACAGAGTGATAGCTTGTTTGTCGGGCCGCGCAGGCGCAAAATATGCGCCTGCGCGGCGTTTTTTAAGTTGCCTTTTTTCCGCTCCGTGCGGTATAATAAAAACGTATCATGATCAAAAAAATTGCTTTGTCTGTGCTCGCCGCGTTTGCGGCGCTCTCGTTCGCGCTCTCCGGGTGCGGCGGCAGCGAACTTGGCGAGCCCTCGCGCTACAGGCGCAACTATTTTGTGTTCGGCACCTCGGGCACGCTCATCCTCGACGATTACTTCAATACCGATGAACGGCGCGGCCGCGCCGTTGCGGCGGGGAAAGAGGTGGCCGACATGCTCACGGGCTACGAAGCGCTGTTCAGCGCCGCCCAAAGCACCTCCGACGTGGCGCGTTTCAACGCGGCGGCGGCAGGGTCGGCCGTGGAGTTGAGCAAAACGGTGTACGACGTCCTCTCGCTCGCTCTTGACGTGTATGAAGAGACGGGCGGTTTTTACAACGCGGGGGTGTATTACAGCGTCGATCTGTACGGCTTCGGCGTCCGTCCCGAGGGCACCGGGATGCCGTACGACAGGGAAGACCCCTATACGGAACTTCCCGCAGACGAATATGTCGAGGCCTTCCGCGAGCTCTCCGCCTGCTTCGGGCAGACAGAGCTGTATTCCGAGGGCGGCAGGTATTATGCGGTCAAGCCCGGCGACACGGTAAAAGTCGGAGGCGCCGAATATTCGCTTGCGATAGATTTGAGCGGCATAGCCAAGGGCTACGCCGTCGACGAGGTGGACAGGTATATCGACGGCCTCGGCTACGGATACGGCAGCTTCTCTTTCGGCATGTCGAGCGTTGCCGTAAACAAGGCGCGCGCCATGGAGAGCGGGGAGTGGTACCTCACCTTCCGCGACCCGCGCGGCTCGGTGAGCGATTATTACATGGCGACGGATGCGGCGGATATCGCCGTCTCCACGAGCGGCGACTATGAAAATTATTATATGATAGACGGCGTTAGGTACTGCCACATAATCGATCCGTTCACGGGTTCGCCCATAAACAACGGCATGGTCACGGCAAGTTGCCTGGGCGGCACCGCCGCCGAGGACGACGCCCGCACCACGGCGGTCATGGCGATGGGCCTTGACCGCGCGATAGAATATATCAACTCCGCCGCGGTGAAGGAGCAGGGGTTGAAGCTTTCGTTCGTGTACCTCAATTCGCGCGGTGAGTACCTGCTTGTGACCAACATCCCGGAGGGAGAATACTCCGTTCTCAACGAAAATTATATTCCCGCTTCCCGCCTCGACGAAAACGGCGACGTGGTGTTTACGGGCGCGAAATAGGCGGGCGGCAGGGCGGTATGTCACTCGAAAAGGTAAAACAGGTAAAAAAAGACAGATTTTTCAGGGTGTGGGATATACTCGTTTACGGGGCGGTCGCGGCCGTCGTCATAGTGCTGTTCACGGTGTTCGTGTTTACCGGAAGCGGCGGAAAGCTCGCCGCAGTCAACGTCAATTACGACGGCAAACCCGCGTTTTCGTGCGATCTTACCGACGGTTCGTACGAGATATTCATGCCCGAAAATATAGCTGTGCGGCAGGAGGGTGACATCCTCACCGTCATGTTCTGCATCGACGGCGGCTCCCTCTCCGTGCCCGAGGGCTATAACGTGATATCGGTGGATCTCGCGCGCCGCTCGGTCTCCGTTACGGAGAGCGATTGCTCCAATCGGCGCGATTGCGTGCATACCCCGGCTATGACCGACACGAACGGCATCATAATCTGCACCCCGCACCGCCTGGAGATAGTGCCCGTCGGCGAAGAGAGCATCGGCGGCACGCGGCCCGTCGGCTGAAAGGCCCGTTTCAACAAGCTGCCAAAACACGGCAAAACGCCGCCCGCAATTATTGCGGGCGGCGTCTTTTGCATAAAACCGCCGTTGTTTTTATCTTGTAAGTATTATCTTCCTCGGGCACTTTGCAACGCAGGTGAGGCAGCCGGTGCACTTGGAATAGTCGAATACCGGCAGGTTGTCTGCCATGGTGATGGCGCCGTGGGGGCAGTTCTTCGCGCATATGCCGCAGCCGATGCAGCCGACTTTGCATTGCGACGTAACTTCCTTTGCCCTGCAGCGGGAGGAGCAAGCCACATACACGGGCGCGCTCACGGGGATGCGCTCTATTATGTGTTTGGGGCAGGCGGCTATGCACGCCCCGCACGATATGCACCTCTCAGGCATTACTTTTGCAAGGCCGCCGGTTATTTTTACGGCCTTTTCGGGGCACACGGCGGCGCAGTCGCCGCAGCCGAGGCACGCCGTTTTGCACAGCTTGTTGCCCCCCAAAAGCGCGTTGCATGCCTTGCACGTGGGGTTACCCTTATATTCGAAGGCGTTAAAGGCGTTTTCGGTCCCGCCGTTGCACTTTACTACGGCAACGGTAGGCTCCTCCTCTTTCACTTCTATGCCGAGCAGTTTGGCGATCTCAGCCTTTTTTTCGGGCGAAGTTACGTGGCAGTCCGAAAGGTCGCCCCTGCCGCTTGCAAGTTTGCTTGCAAAGCCGCTGCAACCTGAGCACCCGCAGCCGCCGCAGTTGGCTCCCGCCAGGTTTTCGAGAATTTTCGTAACTTTTTCGTCTACGTCTACTTTGAATACTTTGCCTATGACGAGTATGGCTATCACGAGCACGAGCGCGATCCCCGCGAGTATGCCTGCCACTATGCCTACCGTTTTCCACGTCTGGGCGTCTACCGTACCGAGTGTAACGAGTAAATTCATATCGCCCTCCTTAAATCTGAATGTAGCCGAACACGGAGAAAGCCATGCAGATTATGCTCGCCGTTATCATGGCTATGGGGAAGCCCTTTAATGCCTTGGGCATTTCGCCGTAGTTGCCTATGCGCTCGCGGAGGCCGCTCATTATTATCATTACGAGCGTAAAGCCCAGCCCTGCGAATATTGCGTATAAAACCGCCCAGCCGGTATTCATTGCCGCAGCGGCGGTAGCGCCTATGACCCCGTCCATGTTGCGTATCACCAGCTCGCACACGCCGAGTACGGCGCAGTTCGTGGTGATGAGCGGAAGGTATATGCCCATTGCGTTGTAGAGAGAGGGGGAGAGCTTTTGTATGACTTTTTCTATCATCTGCACGAGCGCGGCGATTATAAAGATAAAGAATATTATCTCCAAAAATTCTATCTTTAAGGGGACCATCACGTATTCGTACAGGGGATAGGTCACCGCCGTCGCGATCGCCATGACGACGGTGACGGCGACGCCCATGCCCAAAGCCGAGTTTGTTTTTTTGGAAACGCCCAAAAAGGGACAGATGCCGTATGTGCGCACCGTTATAAAGTTGTTTGTGAGCACCGCGGCAAGAACTATGGCAATAAACGTTCCCATATCACGCAGCCTCCTTTACGAGCGATTGGCGGGTGAGAGGCCTGTATTTCTTCTCCCTGCGCACGCGTTCTACCGTATCCATCACGTACACGAACACGGCTATGCATATGCCGTATACCAAAAACGAGCCGGCAGGCGTTGCGAACGCGCCTATCGTGAAGTCCGTTATTCTGAGCCCGAATATCGAACCCGAACCGAGGAACTCGCATATTATGCCCATCAGCGTGAGCGCCGCCGTAAAGCCGAGGCCTGTCGCCACGCCGTCGGCAGCCGATTCCAGAACGGTATGCTTGCTGGCAAACGCTTCGGCTCTGCCGAGTATTATACAGTTCACGACTATCAGCGCCAAAAATCCGCCCAGGCTGTCGTACAAGTCGGGTACGAATTTTTCAAGTACCATCCTCGCAAGAGTTACAAGCGTGGCTATTATCACGATGAACGCGGGGATGCGCACTTCGTTGGGTATCAGCTTTCTCAGCGCCGATATCGCCATATTGCTCAGCGTGAGTATGACCACTACGGTCAGTCCCATGCCGGCCGCGCTCGAGGCCGACGATATCAGTCCGAGGGTGGGGCAGGTGCCTAAAACGAGCATGAAAGTGGGGTTCTGAAAGATCAATCCGTCTAACGTTATCTTCGCATATTTGTTCATTGCGCGCCTCCCGCGTTTTCGAGCGCGAATTCATAGTTGGCGGCGGCAAACAGCGCCGCATAGGTGCACAGTACGTTGGAATACGTCGCGCCGGTGGAGAGTTCTCCGCCGCTGCTTTCCTCAAAGCTGCCGTCGTCCGAAATTCCCGCCTGTCGCATGAGTTCGAGTATGCCGTCTGCGTTCTTGCCGATATACAGGCTGCCGTCCTTCACATTCCCGGGCATTCTGTCTATATACTTGTCGGCCGTGGAGCCGTTCTTTTCTATGGAGTAAGCGGTTATAACTCCGCCTTCGCCTACGGTTACGTTTATTGTGAACGACTGTGCGGGCGAATATGCCGACGTAACTATCTTGTAATACACATCGCTGCCGCTCACGGTGACGGAGGTGGCGTAAGTGTTGAT
>CALVQA010000052.1 GCA_944354725.1 uncultured Clostridia bacterium | reverse complement strand
CGTGCAAGGAGGCGGGCGTGAAGGTGTCGCTCGCTTTATTTGCGTTTCAGCTGGCGACCTGCTTTATTGCGGCGTATATCGTGCATTTTTTATTTTCACTCTGAATTTTGGATGTTTTACGGGGATGATATTGCAGACTGAGCGGCTCGTTTTAAGGGAGCTGCAAGAGCGCGACTATGATGCGCTATGTAAGATCTTGCAGGATAAAGAGACCATGTACGCCTACGAGGGTGCATTTACCGACGGTGAGGTGCGCGAATGGCTGGACAGGCAGCTCGGGCGCTATGAAAAGCACGGCTTCGGGCTGTGGGGCGTCGTTTTAAAGGAGAGCGGCGGGCTCATAGGGCAATGCGGCGTAACGCTGCAGCCGTGGAGAGGGGGCGAGGTGCTCGAAGTCGGGTATCTCTTCCGCCGCGACTGCTGGCACAGGGGCTACGCCACGGAGGCGGCCCGAGCATGCAGGGACCATGCCTTTGAAAAACTTGGCGCGGACGAGGTGTGTTCGATCATCCGCGACACAAACGCGGCCTCGCGGCGCGTGGCCGAAAGGAACGCGATGTCGCCCGCGGGAACGTGCATGAAACATTATAAGGGCGTCGATATGCCGCATATACGCTATGTCGTGACGAGAGCGGAATGGGAGGAGCTGCGCGGAAAAAGCGCAGCCGTACGGAAATAACGGGATAGAGCATGAAAGAATTTGTCGCCGACGAGGCAACCGATCTGAAGACGTTTACCGACGGGCACTTTCCGCAGGGCAGTTTTGCCTTTGCGGCCCTTCTGCGTGCAAAAGACATAAAGGTGAACGGCGTGCGCGTAAATAAAAACGTCCGCCTCAAATCGGGCGATCGCGTCGTCTATTACACTACCCCGGCGCAGGAGCAAAAGGCCAGTCATCGCGTGATATATGCCGACCGGTCCGTCGTGGTGTGCGACAAATTTTCGGGCGTTTCCACCGAAGGGCTGCTCGCGGAACTGCAAGGCGGGGGCGAGACGTTCGCCGTGCACAGGCTTGACCGCAATACGGAGGGCGTCATCGTTTTCGCAAGGACGCGCGCCGCGGAGGAGGAGCTTTTGCTTGCGTTCAAAGAGCATGCCGTGCAAAAAACTTACCTTGCGCTGTGCAAAGACAATTTTAAAAGCGACGCCGCCGTGCTCACCGCATATTTGAAAAAGGACGAGGCGCGCTCGCGGGTGGAAATTTCGGACAGGCCGTGCGACGGATACGTAAAAATAGTCACGCAATATAAGGTGCTCGGGCGGTCGGGGGAGCTGGCTCTGGCGCAGATAGAGCTGCACACGGGCAAGACGCACCAGATACGCGCGCACATGGCGCATATGGGCTGCCCGATTCTGGGAGACGAAAAGTACGGCGACGGCGACCTGAACAAAAAATACGGCGCGCGCCGCCAGCGCCTCGTTTCAAAATGCGTGTCGTTTGAACTGCACGGAAAACTTGCATATTTAAGCGGCAGAATATTTGAAAGCGCCTTTGTCCCGAAGGCTTAAATGTCGTTCATTGCGGCATATATGCGGGGCAATTTGTAAATGAGGATTATATGATATACCTCTCTTCCTTTCGTTTCCCTTCATGGGACGACGAGTATAAATTCAGGCTCGACATCGTAAAGCGCACATGTTACAACACAATGTATCCCTTTTTCGTGCTCTCGCGTCGCGCTCTTTCGCAGCTTTGTTTTGATGATGTCACCATTTTATACGGAGGCAACGGCTCGGGTAAGACTACGGCTTTAAACGTCATAGCCGAAAAGCTCAACCTCTTGCGCGGTACCCTTTATAACCGCTCTTCCTTCTTCGGCGAATATTTGAACATGTGCAGATATTGCAGGGAGCGCCCCATACCCCCTCACAGCGCCGTGATAACGAGCGACGACGTGTTTTCGTATATGCTCGATATCCGCGCCGTCAACGACGGAGTGGACTTGCGGCGGGAGGAGCTGTTTGAAGAGTATAACCGCTCAAAGCGCGAACTTTCGGCCGTGCGTTCGCTTGAAGATTACGAGAGACTCAAAAATATAGTTGATTCACGCAGACTGACCCAGTCGAAATATGTGAAATCAAGGCTGGGTGAAAATATAAAGGAACGGTCCAACGGCGAGAGCGCCTATTTCTATTTCACGCAGAAATTAAGAGACGGCGGACTATATCTTCTTGACGAACCCGAAAACAGTCTGGCTCCCGATTTGCAGCTGAAGTTGCGCGATTACCTTTGCGATTGCGTGCGCTTTTTCGGCTGTCAGCTGATTATTGCAACTCATTCGCCATTTATTCTGTCAATACGCGGAGCACGCATATATGATTTGGACGATGAGCCGGTGAGCGTAAAGAAGTGGACCGAGCTGAAAAACGTGCGCGAGTATTATGAGTTTTTCAAGGCCCACGGAAAAGAATTTGAGAAGTGAGAATCATATAAGTGTCGTTCGTTGCGGCATATATGCGGGTCAATTTGAATATATAACAAAATAAGCCGCCCGCGCAAAACATTGCGCGGGCGGCCGCTTGTATGTGAAATGTATGTTTCGCGCCCGCTTATTCGCGTTCGCTCATCGGGATATAGTCGTGGTCGGGCTTTACGCAGTGGTAGGAGGGGCGTATTATGCGGTTGCCGTTGATGAGCTCCTCCATTCTGTGCGCGCTCCAGCCGCTCACGCGCGATATGGCAAAGAACGGCGTATATAAATCTCCGGGCAGGTTTAACATGGAGTAAACAAATCCCGAATACAGGTCAACGTTTGCGCATACCGGCTTGGAGAGTTTATGCTGCTCGTTGATAAGTTTTTTGGCGGAATTTTCTACCGTTTCGTAGAGGTGATATTCCTCTTCCAGCCCCTTTTCGACCGCAAGTTTTTCGGCGTAGAATTTGAGTATCTCCGCCCTCGGGTCGCTCAGGGTGTATACGGCGTGCCCCATGCCGTATATGAGGCCCGCGTGGTCGAACACCTCTTTCTTTAAAATTTTGTCTACGTAGTCGGTTATGGTGCTCTCCTTCCAGTCGGGCACGTTCTCCTTTATGTTCTGCATCATCTGCATCACCTTTATGTTGGCGCCGCCGTGCTTTGGGCCCTTCAATGAGCCCAGGGAGGCCGCCATTGAGGAATAGGTGTCCGTCCCCGAGGAGGTGACGACGTGCGTGGTGAAGGTGGAGTTGTTGCCGCCGCCGTGGTCGGCGTGCAGAACGAGGGCTATATCCAGCACCTTGGCTTCGAGGTCGGTAAATTCGCTGTCCTTGCGCAGTATGTGCAGTATGTTCTGCGCGGTGGAGTATTCCGGCCTGGGCTTGTGGATTATCAGCGAGCCGTCGTTGGTGTTGTAATAGCGGTAGGCGCGGTAGGAATAGATCGCCAGCATGGGGAATTGCGCTATGAGCTGCAGGCACTGCCTCAGAACGTTGGAAATGCTCACGTTGTCGGGGTCGGGGTCGTAGCTGTACAGGTTGAGCACGCAGCGCGCCAGCATGTTCATCATGTCTTTGGAGGGCGACTTCATTATTATGTCGCGCACGAAGTTCCTCGGCAGCACGCGGAATTCGGAGAGCATCTCCGAAAAATCTTCAAATTCCGCTTTGTTCGGCAGCTTGCCGAACAGCAGAAGATATACGGTCTCTTCAAACCCGAACCTCTTTTCGGCTATGAAGTTTTTTACGAGGTCTTTTACGTCGTAGCCCTGATAGCGCAGTATGCCCGGTATCTCCGTGCGCTTGCCGTTTTCCTCCTTCCATGAGGTAACTTCCGAAATCTCGGTGAGCCCGCACAGGACACCCTTGCCGTTCTTTTCTCTCAGGCCGCGCTTCACGTCGTACTTTGCGTACAGGGCGGGCTCTATCCTGTTGGACAGGGCGCTCTTTTCGGCAAGCTCGGAGATCTTGTATGAATATTTGACTAAGAGGTTGGCTTCATTAAAATCCAAAACGTTCACCTCCTTTTGATCGTTTACGGTAATTTTTGCGGTAATTTAAGCTTATGATATCACAAAAAAGCCGTTTTGTCAATCGAAAAGAATTTTTCCCGCACAGCGGCGAATAATTATTCGCCATATGCAAATTTATGCGCATCGTGAGCCGGCTCGGCGGGCGTTTTAATTGCCCGGACATGTTTTTAAAGGCGCGCCGATGGTTATATATAGATATACGGGCGCGTGAAAGGCAGTGCGCGCCGATAAGGAGAATTTAAACATGCAACAGGTAAAGCTCATCTCTGCCGACGAAAAGTTGCTCATAGCGCTCACGGGCGAGATAGATTCCGCCACGGCCGAAGATTTTTACGCCGTGGTGAACGCGATATATCTGCATGACAAAAAGGACATAGTGTTCGACTGTTCCGCCCTCACTTTTATCGACAGTACCACCCTCGGCACTTTCGTAAAGATCTTCAAGCACCTCAAAGAGGACGGGCACACGTTCGTTTTGCGCAACGTGCAGCCGCGCATAAAGAAGTTGTTTCAGATATGCGCGCTCGATACCATCATGGAGATAGACTGATGAAAGATTTATCGGTTAGGTTCGACCTTGAAAACAGCCAGTTCTTTACCGCTCTCAGGCTGGTGGCCGGGGCTTTCTGTTCGCTCGCCGAGCGCGACGTCGACGCCGCGGAGGACTTTAAGGTGTGCGTTACCGAGAGCGCCATAATTTTAAAAAACTGCGGGTTCAAGAGCGTGAACGCCGTTTTCAGCGCCGAAGGCGGGGCGCGTGCCGTGCTCTCGGGAGAGGGCGGCTCTCCCCGCGCCGCGGAGAACGACCTTTCGCTCGCGCTCATAGGCGCGCTGGTGGAAAACTGCGCCATAGACAAAAGAGAGGGCGTTATAAGCTCTGTTACCCTTGAGATATGATGACCAACGCACAGGCCGACGAACTGTTCAGGGAATACCGCCGCACGGGCGATAAAAAGATACGCAACAGGCTCGTGGAGAACTATATGTACATAGCCGAGATACTCGCAAAAAAGTTTGCGGGCAGAGGGGTGGAGTACGACGACCTCTTGCAGGTCGCCTCCGAGGCCCTCATTCTCGGCGTGGAAAAATTCGACCCGTCGCTCGGCAATCAGTTCACCACTTACGTTACGCCGACGATAACGGGCATGATAAAGAACTATTTCCGCGACTACTCCCGCTCGGTGCGGCTGCCGCGCAGGATATACACGCTCGGCGCAAAGATCAAGAGCGAGACGAACGAATATTTCAAACAGCACGGCGTTAAGCCCACGGTAAAACAGCTTGCCGAAAAACTCGGCGAGAGCGAGGAGGCCGTGATGGAGGCCATGGAGAGCCGCCATCCGATGAGCCTCGACGGCACGGTCGCCGGCGAGGACGGCGAAGGGCTGCTCTACGACGTCATACCCGACCCCGTCGATTCGTTTGAAAAATTCGACGACGCTCAGTCTCTGCGCGACGAGATAAAAAAGCTCACCCCCACGGAACAGCAGGTGGTGGCGCTCAGGTTCGTGCAGGGCAAGTCGCAGGCGGAGGTGGGCAAACTGCTCGGCGTGAGCCAGATGTTCGTTTCGCGCGCGGAGAGGAAGATTGTCGATAAACTAAAGGAAGCGCTTTCGCAATGATCACGTTTAAGGTGGACGATTTAAAGGATATGAACGAGTGCCTCAAGCCCTTCTTGGACTTTTTGCGCTCCTTCGGCGCGAACGACGACGTCGTATTCGAGTGCCGCCTTGTTTCGTGCGAGCTGATAACCAACGTCATTCGCCATCTCGGCGAAACCGCCAGCTTCAAAGGCTGCGTAAACGGCGAGGACATAGTCATATCGGTCTCTTCCGAGAGCACCGACGGGCGCAAGCTCACGGCGTCGCTGCCCGACGTGTTTGCCGAGAGCGGCAGGGGGCTGTATATAGTAAAGGCCATCTGCTGCGGCAACGTGTTTTCGGAGGACGGCTGCGTAAAGGTCCGCATAAAGTGCAGGAAAAAGGGCGGACGGTAGCTCCGCCGCGGCGCCCGTTTTTTGCGCGGCGAAAACGCAAAACTTAAAGAGCAAAAAAAGGCGGCCTTTTGCAAGACCGGGCCTGTGAAAGATATGAGCGCGGCGGGCGCATGATGGATGCGCCCGCCGCGTTTTTTATGTCTGTATTGCCGTAATATCGAAGCATGTATCTGTTTTACGCCGCCCGCGCTCGCTTTACGGCTGTTTCGCGTTCAGGCGGCCGTATATCTTGTTCATCAGCCCGTCGGATATCTTTGAGCGGTATTTGCCGAGATGGAGGAATATGGCCTCGAAGAAGTCGGCGTTGTCGCCGCCGACGACGTAGTCGGGCAGGTCGGGCATGGGCCCGCCGCGCTTATCCAGAAACGTTTTGCCGAATTCTATCTTCTCGCTCTCTTCAAGGGTGGATATAAAGTCGTCGCTCGGGCCGCCGTAGACCTCCCTCGGGGTATACACTATCTCGCCGCCCGTCTGAGCGGGGGCGGGGGACGGCGCCTGCACCGAATAGGAAACGACGTATGCCGGGGGAGGGGGAAGTTCGGCGTTTTCCGCGGGGATGTCCGCGCTCTTTACGCGCGGGCGGAATGCGCCGCACCGTATCGAAGATACCGTCACCTTTACGAGCGCGAGCAAGAGCAATATGCCCGTAGGCAGCCCGGGGGAGAGGTTCTGCACGTTTAGCACGAACAGCATTATCGCCGTCGCGGCGAGCAGGACGAGCTCCGCGCCGTACCTTATTATGTCGAACACGAGCCCCGGCTTCGATGAGGGGACGCACAGCTGTACGATGTCGGCAATAAAGTTGAAAATTATCAGCAGTACGGATATCGCCGCCGCGGTGCCCGTGACTATTTTTACGGGCGAAGGGCCGAAAAAGTCGAATCCGTTCGCGAAGAAGTCCTCAAGCAGAGCGGTGCCCGCAACGTCGTTGTAATATCCGATGTAAAAGTTCCCGCCGAATATTTCGGCTTTGGTATAGCCGAACAGCGCTGGGAGATCGGCAAGGCAGAGCACTCCCGCGGCGCCGAGCAGCAGCATCGCGAGCTTCATTAGCCCCGAGCCGCCCCTGTCGGCCACGGCGAGCACGGCGAGCATGGCCGCGGTGCCGCCCAGCGCTACCCCCGTAAGGCCGTAGTCCCACGAAAAGTCCTGCGGCTGCTTTGCGCAGTCGACGAGCTTGGCGAACGCGTATGCCGAAAGTATGGCGAGCGCCGTTGCCTCCACGGCGTATACGCATCTCTTTGCCGTGCATTTTTTTGCGCTGCTTGCGAATATCGGTATGAGCATGACTACTCCCGCCGCGGTCACCGCCGCGTACAGCGCGACGAGCAGGGGCGCCGCGTCGTAAGAAGCGCCGCCGAAATCGATGACGAACTGCCGCGTAAATTGCCTGCCGAGCGTGCAGCCGTCAAAGCCGAACGTTTTGCAAAACGCGTCGGGGAGGGCGGTAAACAGCATCCCGCCGTCGTAAACGGGTAAAAACAGCCCCGCGAGCAGGCAGACGAGGGCTATGCAGTACGTTATCGCCGCCCGATATTTTTTGCCCGATCTTTTTGTGTTCATGATATGTCTCCGTCTATGTTCGTATGCGCCGTCCGCGGCGCGCCCCGCCTTATGCGGGGGGGGGTGGTTGTGTTCGGTGTTTCCTCGGGCGCATTTGCGCCCATTATCGTAAATTCATTTTAATACAAAAACATTTTTCTGTCAAGGGGAGCGCGGCCGTGTTCGAGCGGAGCCGACGCATCTCGCGCCCGTATTTTTATTGCCGTGCGGGCCGCGTTTTAATCACGCGCTTCAAAATTTCCCGCCGCATGCGGCAAAAAGGCGCGCCGTGCCCGCCTCGGCAAAAAGTTCACTTTTTTTTCAACACTTTTTCGCCCATATTTCTCTCTGTTTGTTGCCTGCGCGGAAAAATAATAGTATAATCGGATAAGGAGGCGCAAAATGCAGAAAGAAAACGGCGCCGCGGAGCCCGACAGGGCGTTTTTGAAGGCGGCGATAGCGGAGGCGGCGGGCTCGCTCGACGCGGCGCATGCCGAACGGCTTGCTTCGCTCTGCAACATGAAGGGACTTAAAAAGGTGTTCTGCGACGTGGAACTTATGCGCACGGCCGAGTGCTTCATAGAGAACAGCCTCAACATTTCGGCTGCCGCGCGCGAGCTGTATATGCACAGGAACACCATGATGTACAGGCTGGATAAGATAGCCCGCATCACGGGGCTGGATATCCGCAGGTTTTACGATGCGGTGGCATTCAGGTTGCTGCACTGCATCCGGTTGAAGGACGGCAATAAATGAGGAACGAAAAACTTAAAAAACGTTTAAAAATAGCCGCGGCCGTGCTTTCGGCGGCGGCCGTGGCGGTGCTCGTGTTTTTTGCGGGCTATCTCACGCGCGCGGCGGCGGGCGTGAACGCCTACGACTGGGTGCTCGAGATCATACGCGACCGCTACTATGTCGAAGTTGACACGTCGGACGCCGACGGCATTGCCGCCGACGCCATAGTCGACAAGTATCTCGACGGCTATTCCGAATACTATACCGCGGAGGAATACGAGGCGCTCACCCACAGCAACGCCGGTTCTTCGAGCGGGATAGGCCTCTCCTATTCGTACATCCCCGGCACGGGGCTCACCGTCATCGGCACTACGGGCAACTCGCCCTCGTTCAGGGCGGGGCTGAGGTCGGGCGACGTGCTCTTATACGGGGAGAGCGGCGGCGAGCGCACGGAGTTCGGCAGCCTTGCCGACTTTTCGCGCTTCTATTCCTCGCTGAAAACGGGAGAGGACGCGCTCTATGTTACGGCTTCGGGCGAGAGCTTCACGTTCGCAAAGGAGAATTATTCGGTAAGCTATGTCCTGCTCGCCACCAACGACAACGCATGGACTTTTTCCGGCACAGACGCGCTGCAGATGACGGCGAGCCGTAACGACGCCGTCGGCTATCTGCCCGAGGGCTGCGCTTACATCGGCCTCTCGCAGTTTTACGGCAACGCGGCAGAGCAGTTCGGCCTGGCCGTGCGTAAGATCAACGAACTCGGCTGCACTTCGCTCATACTCGACCTGCGCAACGACGGCGGCGGTTCGGTGAGCGTGATGCAGAGCATCGCTGGTCACTTCGAGCGGAGCGCGGGCATGCCCGCCATGGAAGCGCGCGGCAGAGACGGCGCATCCTACTTGTATTACGCCGATTCCGACAAGGAGGAGAGGCTCTCCGGCGACGTCGAGGTGTACGTGCTCGCCAACGGCAACACGGCGAGCGCCTCCGAAGCGCTCGTCGGCGTGCTCGTAAGCTACGGGATAACCGACTACGGCAACATATACGTTTCGGAATATTCCGGCGAATACCTGTCGGCGATGGGCGTTTCGGCGGAGGCGGTAAAGAGCGGCCGCACCTACGGCAAGGGCATAATGCAGAGCACATATAAAAATCCCGTAACGGGCGAGGCGCTCAAGCTCACCACGCATCAGATATACTGGCCGAACGGCAAGAGCATACACGGCCCCGGCCTCTCCGCGGCAGACGGCTGCAACACCGTCGCGGCCCCCGCGCCTTTTTCGGGCGACGGCGAAGAGCTGCGGCTTGCCGTCGGGCAGATGTTTTCGTGACTCGTGCGCCCCGTTTGAATTTTTGAATATCCGACATGAAATTTTCGCGCCGCCGCGGCATCAGGCCGCGGCGGCGCGTTTTACTGCGGGCGGCGCATCCTCTTTATTCGCGCCGCCTTCAGCAGCACGCACACCGAATAGCCGTTCTGCGTGCGAGTGACGTCCACTTCGGCCTGCCCGCACGGCTCGAAATATTCGGAGAACACCTTTGTGAGGTCGCGTTTCAAAAGCTCGGCTTCGGTTTCGCTCATCGCTTCGCGCTCTGTGTAAACGGCGGCTTTCATATCCTGCTCCTCATCCTGCGGCGGAAATACCCGCCCGCGCCCGTGTACCCCTCTTCCAGGCGCGGCTGCCTCGCTTTTTTGCCGCACAGGCGCGCGGCGGCGACCTTGAAGCACTTCATGCAAAACGGCCGCCATTCGCCCAAAGTGAGTGCGAGGTCCTCGGGCAACGCGGCTATCAGCGGGGCATTCAGCGCCGAAGCTATCTCTTCGGGGCGGCTTATCTTTCCGCCGAGCAGTAGCCCGCCGTTGACTTTGTTTACCATCGTCCCGCAAATTTTAATGCCCGCGTCCCTCAGCCTGCCCGCAAGGGCGCCTGCGGCCGTAAGGGCGGGGGGATAGGGCTCGGTAACGACTATCGCCTGCCCGCATGCGTCGGGCGGGCCGCCGTCGCACAGCACGAAGTCGAAAAGCCCCTCCGCCTCGAGCACGGCCTCCCTCGCGGCGGACGGGTCGTCGCAGCCGAGCGAGGGCATTATGTAGAGGTTTTTGTGTTTCGGGTGCGCGACGAGCGTCTGTTTTGCGCGGCAATACCCGTTTTTATAGTCGGCGAGCGTGAACGTCTGCATGCCGAGGCAGCCGCATACGTTCAGCGCGCAGCCGCTTTCGTGGTCGCCGTCGAATACGAGCGTGCGCTCGCCCGCGTCCGACAGCGCGTATCCCAGCCCGATCGCCGCAGTGGTCGCTCCGGCGCCTCCCTTGGCCGCGGCAATGTAAAATTTTTTTGCCATTTTAAACCGTCCGGATGTTGTTTTTTATATATTTTAACAGCATTCAGGGCGCCTGCGTGCGCTTATGGCGTCGTATTTTGTTATAAATGCTCGCAAATACTGTAATGCTTTTATATTACAATATGTCATATTTGTTTGACAAAATCATTCGCCGACTATATAATCGTATATGCCCGCCCGAAACGGCGGGCACAGTTTCGCGCAAACATAAAATTCGGGCGCACACGGTAAAAGATATATGGTCAGATTAAGAAAGAGCAAAAACAGATTAAAAATAGCGTTATGCAGCATACTCGGCTTTTTTGTCGCCATAGGCGGCGTATTGGGCATATTGGTGCTCGCCCCCTTGATGGAGGGCGAGAAGGTCATGCCCGAGGTGGAGAGCGCCGTCAGCGAAAAGAACGACCCCGGCGGCAAGACTTTCGAAGAGCATCTCGCCGAGGGCGACGGCGGCTACAAAACGCTCACCTACCTTGCGTACGTGCTTTCGCGGCAGCCCTACTATCATTCGGAGGCGAACACCGTTTCGACGTCGATGGGCATGTCGCAGTATACCAACTCGTATAAAGACTACAAAGACGGGGTGCTCATCTCGTCCGACGTCACTTACGGCGTAAAGAACGAGGGGACTCAGGCCGTGTTCCTGCCCGACGGCGACGAGAACGGCCGCGGCGCGGGCGTGTACATGCGCAAGGCGGACAGCACCATAAGCTCCGAAAGCACGGGCACGGAAAATATAGAGTGGGGGGAGGACGTCACCTATTACGACCGCGAGAGTTACCTCGTGACCTACGGCGAATACTCCACCGAAATGACGGTATACCTGCTCACTAGCGAAACCATAACGGACTGGGACGACGCCGTAGACAACGGCGACGGCACCTATACGCAGAAATTCTATCTCGACGCGGAAAAAGCGGCGTATTACTATCAGTACGCCATGAAAACGCGCGGCGGGCTTTTGATGCTGCCCGTATTTACCGAGATCACCTTGGAAGTGACTTTCGATAACCGTTACAATGTTCTGCAGATCGACGTCGTGGAAAAGGCGAGGATAAACCCCTTTACCTGGATGGACAGCACGTCTGTCACCACGACGACCTATTCATACGACGAGCCCTCCTTCGACGAGGAGCATTACGGCTATTACGACGGCTTCTTTAAGCAGTACGTAGGCGAGCTCGGCTCTTCCGACGGAGAGTCGGAGCCCACCGTGCTCGATATGCTCATGAATGCCTTTGCGGGCGTGCTGAACGGAGAGGGACAGCAGTTCGAGGCGCGCGTGCATGCCGGCGGCCGCGAATATTACGGAAGGATATTTCTGAGCGTGGACGTGAACGGCATAGGCGGAGGCGATATCCTCGGTTCCGTCCTGGCGCGCGTCGCGCTCTCGGCTGATGAAGATATAGACGGGCAGGACTTGTATCTCGCGCTTGAAAACGGCGAGGTGCAGGGCTATTACAGCAAAGATTTTGCCGTTGTCGTCGACGTGGAAGAGTTTGCCGCCATAATACCCGGGTTCGAAGAATTGTTCGGCGCGCTTGCGGGCGGCGCGGACGTGCTTGCCGGGGGCGGCGGAAGCGGCGAGGACGAGGGCGGTCTTTCGGCGGACGCGCTGTTGCAGCAACTTACGAACGGCGTCACCGAGGAGCGCGACGGTGGCCTTACATACACGGTAGAGCTCGACATATCGGGCATAGCCGCCGAAATAGTTTTCGATTTCGATAAGAAAGGCGGCGAGGACGGCGCGTCTTACTCGCTCGTATCCGCGGATATAAGCGGCGTATCGTATAACGGCGCGCCCGTGCAGCTTGCGCTCGCGCTCGCTCCCTCCGAAGAGGAGATCATCTCTCACGAGCGGGCGGAGGCGCCTTTCGATCTCTTCGTTGCCGCAAAAAGCCTGTATGAACTGCTCCGTTCCGAGAGCATAGCCGTGAAACTGTCGGCGGAAGGGGAAAAACTTGCCGGCATGCTTGCCTCGCTCGGCATAGCCGATATCGGCACGCTTGCCGACGGGCTCGTGCTCGATATATCCGGCAGGGTGGACGCGGGCGGCATGACGGTAGCGGCGGCGGTAGGCCTTTCGGAAAAGGAGAGCGGAAGGGTGCTGCTCGCGGCCGACGTCTGTTACGATCACGGCGCCGGCGGCTACGGCACCGCATATCTGAATATTTCCTGCCTGTTGGGGGCGCAGACCGATGTTAAGGTTTATTGCGATATAGCCGAGCTGGTTTCCGCGATAGATGCCGTCACCGGCAGCCTTGCGAGCAAAGAGGGCGCGACCGAAGGGGAGAGCGACGGCATCGTCGCGCTCATAAACGGGATACTCGGGCTCGACTTTGGGTCGGTAATAAAGGAAGTAAGGGCAAATTCCGCGGTGATAGGCGCCGTGGTGAATATCGATCCCGTGCTTGCGGCTATGGGCGCGGATATCTCGCTCGGCGACATTGCTTTGGAATATCGCCTCGGCGGATTCGACCGCGACGACTATAATGCGGAGGGCGGCGTGCTGTACGGCAGCCTGCCTTCGTTCGGCGTACAGGCAAATATATACGGCAGCGTCGCGCCCGTGGAGATACCTTCCAAAGAGGAATACCTCGACATAAACGA
Source organism: uncultured Clostridia bacterium (assembly GCA_944354725.1). Lineage (GTDB taxonomy): Bacteria > Bacillota > Clostridia > Christensenellales > Borkfalkiaceae > Coproplasma. The sequence continues at coordinate 242 of CALVQA010000052.1, read as the reverse complement.
AGTAATAGGCGGGCTGCAGAAGCTTCTCGAGGGCAAGCTGCTCGGTATTACCGCGGAGGCGGATTGCGGAGCGATAGCGTCCGCGCTGAAAGATAACGGGATAGCCGACCTCGGGGACGCTTTGAACGGCGTTACGCTGAGGCTGAACGGCAACGCTGATATGGCCGGGCTTACGGCCGAAGCGGAGATAGAGCTCGCGGGGAACGGGCAGACATACATAGCGGCGGAGGCGTACTACGAGT
>CALVQA010000051.1 GCA_944354725.1 uncultured Clostridia bacterium | reverse complement strand
TTTTTAAATGCCTGCGGCGCAATTGTGCCGCAGGCGTTTTGCCGATAATTAAGTTTTTGCGGACTTTTTTTACCCCTTTTTTAACCCCTCCTTTGGTTCCTCCCCTGAAGGGGAAGCAAGACTCGGCGCCCATTCAGGGGAGGCAAGGGTGACGCCGTTCAAGGGGAGGCAAGTCTCGGCTCCCATACAGAGGAGCTGGCGCGAAGCGACTGAGGGGTTACTCGGCTCCACTACAGGGGAGCTGTCACGCAGTGACTGAGGGGTTGCTCGGCGCCCCTATAGGGGAGCTGTCACGCGGTGACTGAGAACCCCTCCTTTGGTTCCTCCCCTAAAGGGGAGGCGAGAGTGACGCCGTTTAAGGGGAGGCAAGGCTCGGCGCCGTTTAAGGGGAGGCAAGGCTCGGCGCCCCTACAGGGGAGCTGTCACGCAGTGACTGAGAACCCCTCCTTTGGTTCCTCCCCTGAAGGGGAGGCAAGGCTCGGCTCCCATTAAGGGGAGCTGGCGCAAAGCGACTGAGGGGTTAAAAAATATCTGCCGCGGGGCGCGTTGACAAACTGTCCGCACGGTGATAAAATTTTTATGTACGGCGGCGCGAAAACCTTTCGGCCGTAAATTTACACAGGAGAAATTTGCCATGGCAATAGAATACGACGCAAAATATTTTTCCCCGCGCGACACGCTGGAATGCGGGCAGATATTCAGGTTCGCGCCGTACCGCGAAGGCTATAAAGTGTTTTCCGCCGACAGGGCGTGCTATGTTTACTCGCGCGGCAACACGACGTATATAGAATGCGACGACGAGGAGTATTTTTATGATTTTTTCGACCTTGCGCGCGACTACGAAGCGATAAACGCGCGGGCGCGGGCCTTCGGCGTGCCTCTGCTTTCGCTGGGCGCGGAGCGGGGCGCGGGCCTTCGGCTTTTGAACCAAAACGCGGAGGAGATGATATTTTCGTTTATTATCTCGCAAAACAACAACATCCCGCGCATAAAGGGCATTATTGAGCGCATCTGCTCCGAGCTGGGAGAGGAACGCACGTTTTCGGGCGGGCGCTACCGCACTTTCCCCTCGGCGCACAGGCTTGCCGAAGCCGGCGCCGACTTTTTCAAGCGCGCGGGAGCGGGCTACCGCGACGCATACCTTGCTGAAACGTCGGCGCGGATAGCAGACGAGGGCATAGCCGACCTGTTCGGCCTGTCCACGCCCGAACTGAGGGGCAGTCTGCTCACTTACAAGGGGGTAGGCCCTAAAGTTGCCGACTGCATAAGCCTGTTCGGCTTTGCGCGCAGAGAGTGCTTCCCCGTAGACACCTGGATAGAAAAGCTGTATCACGCCGACTTCGGCGGCACTCTCAAAGACCGCAACAAGATAAACGCATACTTTTGCAAACTGTTCGGCGACGACGCGGGCTATATGCAGCAATACCTCTTTTACGCAAAGAGGGAAAATTTCGGCCGCGGCTGAGCATAATAATATGTAGCCGACAGGCACGGGAGGCTGTATGCCCGATTATTTTACTCACAACATAGGCGCCGAACTTATACTGAGCCGTCTGAGCGGCGAACAACGGAAAATGGCGGCAGGCAACCGCGCGCTGTACCTTTTGGGGGCACAGGGCGGGGACGTTTTCTTTTTTTACGGCCTGAGCTACAAAAACAACGCGGGGAGACGGCTGCACCGCGCCAACGCAAGGGCGCTCTTTGAAAAATTGCTGCTCGGCGACATATCGTACTGCGCGGGCTGGGCCACGCACTACGCGCTCGACTGCACGGTGCATCCGTTCGTATACGCATACGAGAACGCGCACAGGGGGCTGTTCCTGCACCAGCGCTACGAGCGCGACCTCGGGCTGTACGTTAGCCGAAAAAGCGGCATGCGGCGCACGCTGATGCCGAGAGAGAGCGTGACCGGCTGCACTCCCGCCGTTTGCGACAGCATAAGAAAGGTACTTCCGCACATCACGCCCGCGGGCACCGATTGCTGCCTGAAAAGGTACTTCGCATATACGCTGCGGCTGTTTAAAAACAAGAAACAGCGGTTCGACCTCTGCTGCGATTACTCGCGGGCATACGAGGCGTTCGAGCGGGGCGTGGAGCTCGGCGTCGAGGCGGTGCGGTGCGTGCTCGAAGGAAATATCGACGGCAAAATTTTTAAAAACAGCTTTTTACAGAAGTGAGGGGCACGCAAACGCCCCTCACTTTATTGCATTTCATTGGACCATGTATTCGTTTTCGCCCTCTTCCTCCGCTTCCGCGCCGTCGTTCGGGCCCTCTTTTTCGCCGCGGCGCAAAAAAACGCTCTCGTATATGCCGTGCGCCGCGAAGCCTTCGAACAGTTGGTCCTGAGTGAGCTCTTCCCCCTCCGGCGTGCGGAAGATAACATATTTTTTTTCGTCAAGAAAGCGCATGGCGCGGCGGTATGTGAGCCCGCGGGAGGCAAGCACGTATTTTATCTCCGCCCCGCGCGCGAGCCTCTTGTTTTCGGCAAAATTTATCTTTACCGCCAAAGGCGGCTTCGACAGCGCGGAGCACAGCAGCAGCGCGGCAAACATCAGGCAATTCGCCCCGGCGTTCACCGTAAAAAACAGCGAAGCCACCGCAGCCGCCACAAGCACAGTTACAAGGCGCAGCGCAATCTCCGCGGCGCGTTCGGGCACTATTTTCGAGAGCAGGCAGCGCGCCGCCCTTCCGCCGTCTAACGGATAGGCGGGCAGCATGTTCACGGCGAGCGTTACCGCGTTCGCCTCCATAACGGTATCGGTGAAGGCGTAAGTCAGCGGAAAAAACCACCACAGCCCCGCAAGGAACAGGCATATCGCGGCGTTTACCGCGGGGCCCGCCAGGGCAAGTTTGACCTCGTCGGCGGGGGAGATGCCGTCTATCTCGCATTCCGCCGCGGCTCCGTACGGCATAAGTTTTACCCTGCCGCAGGCAAAGCCCATGCTCCGCGCGCAAAAAATATGACCGCACTCGTGTGCAAGCGCGGTCAGCGTGTATATTATGAATACCGGCAGGCCGCCGAACAGCGCGGACGCGATGCCCGCCGCAAAAAACAGGGGATGTACGCTTATTTTCACGAGGCGTCGGCCTGAGTATTCCACACGGGCAGGGCGCCCGAGAGGGTGTAGCAATCCAGCAGTTCGCCGTCGTTATACATAGTCACCGAAACCTGCGCTCCGCCGTCGGAATAGCCGACGGGTATGTTCCCCGCGACGCGGTCGCCGACCGAATAATACACGTCGGTGAGCCCGCTGACGATGCTGCGGAACACGGACGTATGCGCCACCTCTGCGGAATACGTGCCGTCGGAGAGAGTAGTGACCGAAGCTATTGTACCGTCCGCCACTGGATACACCGCGCCCTCGCCCGTAAAGGTTATCACGCCGCTCTCGCTCACCGAAACCTCGGCGTCGGAGAGTTCGGATATTACGGGAAAGAGCTCGAATTCGGTATACGAAGCCTCGACGGGCCGCTCCGCCGATATCCCCGCGATGAACGAATTTATCGCGCTGCCGGGCATGAACACGTTGGTAAGGAATATGCCTATGGCGAGCAGGCAGGCGGCGGCCACCTCTATAACGAGCACCCTGCCCGACCTGTCGGAGAGCGTGGCGGCAAACGCGCCCTTCTGGGGACGGGGCGGTTCGGTGAGATCCTCCGAATACACATAGTCGCCCATACGCTCGTTTACGCTCTCCACCACCTTTTCTTTAAGGCTCTCGTCGTCCTTTTGCTCCTTCTTTTTAAATATCGGCTTCTTTTTCACGACGCTCACCGTGCTAACCGGCACCTCGAGCATCTGCGCATACTCCAATTCCTGATTCATTTTCTGCCTCCGATCATTTATATGGCGGAGAGCGAAGGTCCGCGGCGCAAGCGCGCGGCATGCCTTTCCCCGCCCGGGTATACCCTAATTTATGCGCATGCCGGGCGGCATAGAACGGAAGAAAGAGCAAAAAATTTGTCGCCTCGTGCAAAAGATCCCCGCGCACCAGCGCGCGGGGATCTTTTATGCTTTTTTTACGAGGCCGGCCCCGTAAAAATAATCGGCAAGCGCCGCGAACTCTTCGGGGGAGAGCTGTTCGCCGCGGACCATTGCGCCGTGCCCGCAGGCGGCAAGCGCCGCCGAGGCCTGGGCGCGCGTTATTTTGAAGGACTGCACGAGGTTGTTCTCCAATGTTTTTCTGCGCGACGAAAAGGCGGCACGCACCACTTTTTTGTACGTTTCGGCATCCTTAACGGGCAAAACACCGTCGGAAATATCTATCCGCACGACGGCGCTGTCCACGTTCGGCATCGGGCGGAACATTGTGCGCGGCACCCGCCTTACCACGCGGCACACGCCGCGCAGCGCTATGCCTGCCGTGACCGCGCCGTATTCGGGAGTGCCGGCCGCGGCGCAAAACCTTTCGGCCACCTCCTCCTGCACCATAACGGTGAGCGAACGGCACTTTTCAGACTGCTCTATGAACTTCATCACGAGCGGCGTAGTTATATAATACGGCAGGTTGGCTATCACCGTGTACGGTGGCAGCTCCCTTTCCAGCAAGGAAAGGTCGACGCGCATGAAATCGCGGAACACGACCTCCGCGTTTTCCACGCCAGAAAGCGTTGCCTCGAGCACAGGCCTGAGATCGCGGTCAATTTCAAACGCCAACACTCTTTTAACGCGCGACGCTATCGCACGGGTGAGCGTGCCCGCGCCGCAGCCTATCTCCACTACCGTATCGTCCGCGCCAACGCCCGAACTTTCAACTATAGACGAAAGCAGGTTGCCGTCGGTTATAAAATTTTGCCCGAACTGCTTTTTGAACCTGAACCCGCACGAAGCGAGCACTTCGCCCGTTTTATCTTCCATATTTTACCTGTGCCCGCGCCGCATAACGGGGCGCGAGCTTCCCATACTTATTTGCGTAAGGCGGGGCAGCGTGCCCAAGGCCCTTACCTTACAAATGAAAACGCCGCGAAAGCCATCGTGTTTTTGCGGCGTTTGTTTTCAGTTGCGCAACTTTTTGAACAACGAGTGCGCGTTGTTCCATACCTTTTTGAGCAGCCCGTCTTGCTCCTCTCCCTTTATGTCCGCCATGCAGCGCAGTATCTCCGGTATGCTCGCGGGAGTGTTCGGGAACGTGCCGTAGAGGCTTGCGGGCGGCAGATAGGGGCTGTCGGTCTCGGTGAGCAGCCTGTCCGAAGGGATGGCGGCTATGCTCCTTTTTGCACGCTTGCTACCCTTCCATGTAGACGTCCCGCCGAAGGAAAAATATATGCCGAGCTTATAAAACTCTTTGGCGAGCTCCGGCGAGTGCGAATAACAATGCAACAGCGCGCCGTTCGAAAGCAAAGACGCGTGTTCCTTTAAAAGAACAAACATATCCTCCGCACAGTCACGGCTGTGTATCTGCACGGGAATGCCCGCATTTTGCGCAAGTTCGAGCTGGCGCAAAAACAGCTCGTGCTGGAGGGCTTTGTCGGTATCCTCGTAATGGTAGTCAAGCCCTATCTCGCCGAGCGCAACGCACTTGGGGTGAGAGAGCAGGGCGGCTATTTTTTTTAAGTCTCCGTCGCGGTACGACGCAAGTTCGGTGGGATGGAAGCCTGCCGTAAAATACACGCAGCCGAACCTTTCGGAGAGGGCGGCGCCCGCCTCCGACGAGGCGAGATCGAACCCGCAGGTCACCACCTTTTCAACGCCCGCGGCCTGTATTTTTGCGATAAGGCCGCCGATGTCGCCGTATTCGCCGCCCGTGAGGTGGCAATGCACGTCGACGAAGCCCTCGCTCACGAGAGCACACTCCCCGCAGGCACGTCCTTTTCGGGCGAAACTATGCTCAAAGTGCCGTCGGGCGCCTCGGCGCACACTATCATGCCCTCGGAAAGGAGGCCCTTCATCTCGCGCGGGGGAAGGTTCACGACGACTATCACCTTCTTGCCCACCATCTCGTCCGCAGAATAGTGTTTGGCTATGCCGCTCAGGACGGAGATCGTCCTGCCGCCTATGTCCACGGTCTCATGCAGCAGTTTGCTCTTTTTTACCGCCTCGCAGGCGACCACCTCGCCCACCACCATTCTTATTTTGGCAAAGTCGTCTATGGAGACAGCGGGGACCTTCTCCTCCTCGGCGGCGGGAGCCGCTTCGGCGGTCTGCGCGGAGGCGATCTGCTCTATGCGGGGCGCTATATCCTCGAACCTGGTGCGCGCGAAAAGCGTTTTGGGCTGAGCGCTGACGCGGTATTCCGCCTGTCCGCCGAACGAGGAAAGCTCTGCAAAGCCGCGCTCCTCCGCACCTATCTCCGACAGTATCTCTGCGGCAGCCGACGGCATGAACGGCCTTAAAAGGTTTGCGCCCGTCGATATGGCGGAGCAGAGATTGTATAAAACGGCCGCCAGCCTGCCGCGCTTTTCGTCCTGCTTGGCAAGCACCCAGGGCGTCGTTTCGTCGATATATTTGTTGGCGCGGCGGAATATGGCCCACACTTCGTCGAGCGCGTCGGCAACGTGCATGCGCTCCATCTGTTCGGCAACGGCCCCGGGAGCGGCGCAAACGACTGCCTTGAGGGCCTCGTCCGCCTGCTCGCTCTCGCCGGGATCTGACACCGTCCCGCCGAAATACTGGTTTGTCATCGCAACGGTGCGCTTTACGAGATTGCCCAAAACGTTGGCGAGATCGGAATTGACGCGCTCGCACAAGAGCTCCCACGTGATGGTGCCGTCCTGGTCGAAGGGCATCTCGTGCAGCAGGAAATAGCGCACGGCATCGCAGCCGAACACCGACACGAGGTCGTCGGCATACAGGACGTTGCCCTTGGACTTCGACATCTTGTCTCCCCCCTGAAGCAGCCAGGGATGGCCGAACACGCGGCCGGGAAGGGGCAGGCCGAGCGCCATTAAAAAGATGGGCCAATATATCACGTGGAAGCGCATTATATCCTTGCCCACGACGTGCACGTCGGCGGGCCAGAGTTTTTTGAAATTTTCGGAACCGCCGTCCACGTCGTAGCCTATGCCCGTGATATAGTTGGCAAGGGCGTCGAGCCAGACATACACGACGTGACGGGGGTCGTCCGCCACGGGCACGCCCCACGAAAACGACGTGCGCGAAACGCAGAGGTCCTGCAATTTGGTCTTTAAAGCGCCGCTTTTTGCGGCGGCCGCAAGCTCTTCGTCGCTCTTGCCTATGAACTCGTCGGCAAGCAGGAAGTTGTTAAGCATCTCGTGCTTGCGCGATTCGGGCGTTATGAAGCCCGGATGCGTGCAGATATACTCCACGAGCCTGTTCGCGTATTTGCCCATCTTAAAGAAATACGCCTCCTCGCTCGCAGGCTTTACCTCCCTGCCGCAGTCGGGGCACCTGCCGTTCACGAGCTGGCTCTCCGTCCAGAAACTCTCGCACGGGGTGCAATACATGCCTTCGTAGCGGCTCTTGTATATATCGCCGCTTTCGACAAATTTTTTGAATATATGCTGCACGACGCGCTCGTGCGCTTCGTCGGTGGTGCGGATGAACCTGTCGTACCTGACATCCATCAGCTCCCACAGCCCCTTTATCCCGTTTGCTACGCCGTCGACGAAGGCCTTGGGGCTGACGCCCTTTTCTTCGGCCTTAAGTTCTATCTTTTGCCCGTGTTCGTCGGTGCCCGTCATAAAGAACACGTCGAACCCCTGCATGCGCTTGAAGCGGGCCATCGCGTCGGTGAGCACTATCTCGTAAGTGTTGCCTATGTGGGGCTTGCCCGACGTATACGTTATTGCCGTTGTGATATAAAACTTTTCTGCCATGGTACCACCGTTTTGCCCGAATGCGGGCGACGCAGAGAGCGCCGCGGGGCAAAGTTGATTTTTAAAAAAGTATAGCACAATAACTCACCGTTGTAAACTGACTTTGGAGCATATATGCAAAGTAGCGCGAATAAAAATATCACATGAACGCCGTTTTTGCCGCTGTTTTTATCGCATCCGCCGCGCTTTTGATGTTCGCCGCGCCCGATAAATTTTTGACCGCACTCATGGGCGGGGCTCGCAGCGCGGCGACCGCCGCGCTGACGCTGTTCTGCATATACGCCGTGTGGATGGGGCTGGCGGCCGTTGCGGAAGCGGGCGGCATCACGCGCGGCGTTGCGCGCAGGTTTGCCCCGCTGTGCAAAAAAATTTTTAAAACGCGCAGCGACGAAGCCTGCGAAGCCGCGGCGATGAACCTTGCCTGCGACCTTCTTGGCGCGGGCGCCTCCACCCCGTTTGCAGTGAAGGCCGTTGCCGCGTGGGAAAAAGAGGGGAACTTTTACGCGCAAAAGCTGCTGTTCATAATAAACGCGGCGGGCTTGCAGCTCATCCCCGCCACCGTTACGGCGCTGCGCGCGGGCGCGGGAAGCGCCGCCGCGGCCGACATATTCCTTCCGTCGCTGATATGCTCGGCGCTGTCGCTCGCGCTTTCGGCGGCGCTGTTCATTTCAAGCGAGCGGATACGGCAAAAAATCTCCGAAAGAAAGAGGGCGGCATTCCGATGGCACTTTTGATACCCGCGATATTCATGGCCGTGTTCGCATATGCGCTGTATAAGAAAGTGAACGTTTATTCCTGCTTTACAGGCGGGGCGGGAAAGGCGCTATCCTTCGTCATGTCGCTCCTTCCATGCCTGGCCGCGGTGTTCATGATGTGCGCGCTATTCGAGGAGAGCGGGCTTTCGGCAATGCTGATAAAATTTTTGTCGCCCGCGTTCTCCTTCCTCGGCATACCGGAGGAACTTACCAAACTCATACTCATAAAACCGCTGTCGGGCAGCGGTTCGCTTGCATACCTTACGCAGACGATCGCCGAATACGGCGCCGACAGCTACATATCGCGGTGCGCGTGCGTATGCTACGGCTCGTCGGAGACGGTCTTTTATATTTCGGCGGTATATTTTGCCGGCACGAAAACAAAGGGGCTGCTGCTGCCGATAGGCATATCGCTGCTCTCTTCGCTGTTTGCGACGGTGCTTGCCTGCGCGCTGTGCCGCGTCATCTGAGCGAATACGACAAAGGCGGCGCAAACCCGAAGTTTGCGCCGCCTTTGTATGATAAGGGGGAAAATGATGAGCAAATTTATATGTAAACGGTCTCGCGACCGATTACATTAACTATTATATACACGGATAAAAAAAAGTAAATTAAAATTTAAAAAAAATTTTTTTTCGCGGCATATTAAAAACGTCAAACAAATTATGTTATAATCTGTCAAACAGAGGGGGATTTTTAACCGCGCGTATCACGCGCGCCCCTTTGCGGGCACGCATCGCGGGCTATTCGCCGCGCAGCGCCGCGACCGTTTCCGCCGTTAAAAGCGCGGCGCGGACGGCCTGCTCCTCGTCGTTGTCTCTGCCGAAAGTAAAGCGCACGCACGACGCCGCCTCCTCCTCCGAAAGGCCCATGGCGAGCAGCACTCCCGAGGGCTTTGAAGCGCCGGAAGAGCATGCGGAGCCTGTGGACACGCACACGCCGCGCCCGTCGAGCGACATCATTATCTCCTCTCCGCGGCAGCCGCCGAACATAACGTTTGCGTTGGACGGCAGCCTGCTTGCGCGGTCGCCGACGAGACGCACGTCTTTGAGGCGGGAAAAGAGCTCGTTCAAAAAGACGTCGCGCACTTTGGCTACGCGGATGCTCTCCGCCTCCATGCCCTCGCACGCGAGCGAGAGCGCCTCCGCCATGCCGACTATGCCGGCGACGTTGGAAGTCCCGCCGCGCATGCCGCTCTCCTGTTGGCCTCCCGAGACCAGACGCCCGAGCTTTGCACCCCTGCGTATCCACAGCGCGCCCACGCCCTTGGGGCCGTAGAACTTGTGCGCGGACAGGCTTATCCCGTCGGCAAAGCCGCACCTCAGCGGCACGGCGCCCGCCGCCTGCACGCAGTCGCAGAAGAAGAACGTCCCCGCCGTGCGGCACAGCCGGCAGATATCGTCCACGGGCTGGATGACGCCCGTCTCGTTATTGGCATACATCACGCCGACAAAAGCCGCTCCGCCGCGGTTGAGGGCACGCTCCACCGCCTCCGGGCGGACTATGCCCGAACTGTCGGGAAACACGAGCTCGGTCTTAAAGCCGAACGCCGCCATGTCCTCCGCCGCCCTCAGCAGGGAGGGATGCTCGACAGCCGAGAGTATTATCTTGTTCTTTTTGCCGAAATTGGCGGCGCAAACGCCCTTTAAAGCCCAGCTGTTCGACTCCGAACCGCAGGACGTGAAATACAGGCTGCCGCCGCTGCCGCCTATAAGCGAAGCTATCTTATCGCGCGAGGAGAGCACGGCGAGCGAGGCGCTCCTGCCGAGCGAATAGCGCGAATCGGCATTGCCGAACTGCGGGCCGAGGTACGGCCGCATCGCCGCAAACACCCGCCCGTCCAACGGCGTCGTGGCGGCGTGATCCAAATAAATGTTATTCATCGCTGCACTCTATATCCGAATAAATCTGCCTGAGTTTGTCGGCGCGCTCACGCCCTTTGATAAGGCTCCTGCCGAGGGCGGTGGAATTGTCGTCCTCGTTCCTGCGCATGCGGCGGGCATATTTTGCGAGCGGGCGCGCGAACGCCGCCGACAGTACGAACGCTGCCGCCGCCAACGCAAACATGGCTATCGTAGCCGCCATGTATGCGCCCGAGAGGTCGGAACGCATCACCGTGGCGAACCCTATGCCCGCGCACATGAAGATGACGAACGGCACGGCCGCGCAGGCAAAAGCTATGGCCGCCCTGTTCAGGCGCGCCTTGAAGCGTATGCGCCGCTCTGCCTTTTTTTGTTCGTTTTCTTCGGCGAGCTCGCGGTTTTTGCCCTCCTGTTCGGCTATCTCCCTCTCGCAAACGGGCGCCAGCGCCGCGAACACCTCTCTGCGCTCGGCGGGGGAGCAATGCTCCTTCAGCTTCGGCGTGAGTTCGGCCACTTCGTCCAAGCGCGAAAGACCTGTAAAGCCGCCGGTGAGCAGCTTTATCCCGAGAGGGTATATCCCGCCGATACGCTCGCATTGACGGCGTGCGGAATCGAGCGTGACTATCGCATAGTCGGTCTGCCCCTCCTCTCCGAGCGCTTCGGCCTTACGGAGCAGGTCGAGCGCGCGACGCGACGCGGCCTCCTCGCGCTGGGCAAGCTCGCTTTCCGACTGCCGTTCGTCCTCCTCGAAGCCGTATTCGGGCACCGATCCCTCGGGCTCCTCGGCATAGTCGGCGAGCTCGAGCTCCTCTTCGCCGTCGTCGTTTATGCGTATGCGGTATTTTCTGTCTTTGTCGTCGTCGACAAGTCTCTCCTCTGCCATCGTATCTCCTTTGCCCTACCGCAAGCGCGCGGAGGGTATGTATGTCTTTGCGCAGATAGCCGTAAATGCGCCGTTATACCTGCTCTTTGCCCAACGGCAGAGCATTTCGTGCGAGAACACCGCAAAAGCCGCGCTGCCCGAACCCGTCATGCACGCCCCGTCGGGGGAAAAGGAGAGCGCTTCGTACAGCGCCCGCTCCGCATCGGCATTGAGCAGCCGCGCGGGGGCATACAGCGCGTTGTATAAGCTGCCGCACAGGGCGCCGTAGTCGCCCGCCTCGAGCGCGGCCTGCGCCTTCTCCGAATTTTTGCGGAGGCCGTCGGGCAGCTCGTCGTACTTTTTATAGCACTGTGCCGCCGAAACGGGAGTATGCGGAGCTATTATCAAAAATTCCGGCCTTAAAGCGCTGTTTATCTCAGCGATCTCGTTGCCCCTGCCGAACAGGCGCGCCCAGCCGCCGCGCATGAGGTAGCGGGTATCGGAGCCGACGAGATCGGCGAGCAGCTCGCACTCGGGCAGCGGAACGCCGTACAGCGCCGAAAGCGCCCGCAGAACGCCTGCCGCGTCGGCGGAAGAGCCGCCCAACCCTGCGCCGATCGGAATGTTTTTATATATTACTATATCTGCCCCGCGGGTGGAAAAACTCTTTACAAACAGCTCGGCGGCGCGCACGGCGTTGTTGTTTTCCGGAGGGATGTTTTCGCTGCCGAGGCCGTGCATAACGACCGTGACAACTCCGTCCGACCGCTTTTTTACCGTTATTTCATCGAACAGGTCTATGGTGGTAACGATGCTGTCGAGCATGTGATAGCCGCCCTGCACGCCCGTTATCTGAAGTGTGAGATTTAATTTTGCGGGGGATGTGAGGCGTACCCTTTCCATGGTTAAATTATAGCACGACGGGCGCGCCAAAACAATAAATTTTTATATAAATGCGCCGCCGCGCGGAAATTTTCCGCGCGGCGGCGCATTTTGTCGCAGACAGCGCGACGTTTACTTTTTGGGGCGGTATATGACTATGCGCTCGTCGCCGTTGAGCGGAAAGGACGCGCCGCAGGCATCCGCCACTTCCTCAGGCGGCATTTTGAGCCGTTTTGCCGCCGACCACAGCGTTTCGCCCTTATGAGGTATGAGGACGGTGACGGCGCACGGCGGGCAGACGTCGTCGGCCCCCTCCTCTATATCCCCGACATATTCGCAGGCCGTCGGCTCGCACAGCACGGCGGTTATTTTGAGCGCCGCCTCCGCCTCGCACTCGCCTTCGGCGCGCTGGCGCACGCTCACGTTGTTCACCGCGGCGTCTATAGCGCACATGCCGCCCGCAGCGCCGCTCAGCTTTACCGAAAACGGCAGGGCCGCCTCGGTGGAATGCACCTCGCCGTCGCGCGAGTATATGAGCACGAAGTTCACCGCGCCCTCGAGCATGCCCGTCTCGGGAGAATAGGTGCACTCCGCCTCCGGCCCGAGCGCCGCCTTCAGCGCGCAGGAATAGTCGAGCTTTGCCTTTACCGCACACTTGCCGCTCACCCTCTCGGAATATACCCTGATATCCGAACACAGGGGGATGCTCTCTTTGCAGACCACGGGGAGACAGTCGCCGTCCGTTCTGAAGGCGTCGGTGGCGGCGACGGCTTCGCGCTCCTCATAGAAGCTGCCGAAAAAGTCGAGCCGCGCAGAGAAATCGACGACGCATCTGCCGCGGTCCTCGTTCACCGTGGCGGCTACGGAGGCCTCCTTTATCTGCGCGCAACACTCGGCGCGCGACGGCAAAACGGCGTCGTCGCACAGTATTTCCGAGGAAAACGGGATGACGCGGTCGAGCGCGGCGGGCTCGCCCTGCCGCAGCGCGAGCAGCGAGAGATATATTTCGCCGCTTACGCGCACTTCACCGCCGCCGCAGCGGCAATCGGTGACCACGGCCTTGCAGCAGTGCGTTAAGATATCCTCCACTCCCGCGGCCTCGAAGTCGTCCTCCACCTCGGCATCGCCGGTAAAAGTGACGGCGGAGAACAGCTTTACCTGCCCGAAGCGGCAGACGGCGCCTTCGGCAGCCGTTACATAGGTGCGTTCCGCCGCGCCGTACACGTCGATATCGGCGCGCACCACGACCGTTACCACAAACGAGGAACCGTCGCGGCGCACGGAGGCCTTTTCGCAGGTGAGGCGAAGGAACGCCGTTTGTGCGGGAGCGAGGCCTTCGTCGTCGGCAAAGTGAGTGAATTCGGCGCCCTTCTGAGCGCGGGCGAACTTTCCGTTCACGTCGCAATACACCGCCGTGCATATTAGCCTGCCGCCGTAGTTCACCCTGCCGGAAGACACTTCGCACCCCGCGGGCGAGAGCTGAGGGCTGACGGCAAGCACCTCGCTGACGCCGTCGCCGAAGGAAAAACGGCACTCCACCGCCGAGCGCGACGTGAGCGCCGCCGCCTTTTTTACGTAACTTTCGGTCTGATATTCGGCCCTGATTGACATTTATGTATTCTCCTTGTTCCGGCATCGCCGCCTTTTATTCAAGGATATGATATGCCGTGCCGCCGGCGAATATGCCCGCATATACCCAAGCCGCGGCAAAAACGGGCGCGCTTTATGGCGAAAAGCGCACGGGACGGCGATTTATGCCGTCCCGTGCGCCCGAAGCGCGGCTCACTTGGCCGCGGCCTCCGCTCCCTGCGGCCTGAGCCTGACCCTGCCGCAGAGCATCTCCGAATAGGAATATGCCGTTTTGCCGAGAAAATTTTTGTCTTGCGGCGCCACCGTGAAAAGCGACGGATATATGCCGTTCACCGTGGCGGGGAACGTGACGAACTTGTTCCTGCCGAGGTCGAGGCGCACCGTAACGGGCTTGTTGTAACAGCCCGACACCGCCCTCTTTACTCGTTCGACGCTTACAGTTGGTTTTATCATGCAATTATTTTTGCCCTTTTACGGCAAAATTATACCCGCATCCGCAAAAGCGGACGCGGGCGGAAATTCAGTCGCGTTTTCGGCGCATATCAAAACAAGTCGTCGTCATCGTCGTCTTCGTCGTCATCGTCGTCATCTTCATCGTCATCGTCGTCGAAGTCGTCGTCGAAGTCGGAGAGGGGATCGTCGTCCTCGTATTCGTCGTTGACTTCGTCGTCGTACTCGTCGTCGAGATCTTCCGAGAGCTCCTCTTCGAGCGTTTCGTCGTCGATGGTGATATCCTCGTCGTCCTCGAGGTAGTTCTTCCACTCCTCGTCGGTGTCCATGTTTATATCCTGGTCGTCTTCGTACTGGCTCGCCTGCTTGCACGCGTCGCACATCTTTTCGCCGAAGCGCATGGTATTTACTCCGCATACGGGGCAGATCTCGGTCTTTTCGGTGTTGTCGTCGTACTCCTCGTCGTCGATATCGGCAAACTGCAGTTTATTGCCCTTCATTTCCGCAATGCAAACGTCGCAATATTCCTGCTTTTCGGGATCGATATAGTTGAGTTCGCACCTGGGGCATTTGATATATTTGATCATATCAACATTTTCTCCGTATATCAAAAAAATATAACCTCGGGTAGGCCCCGATCAATGGTAACATTATATTAGCATTTAGTTGATTTGTAAACCGTTTTAACAAACAAAAATCAAATAAGTCAAAAAAAGTTGCACGCTTTGAACGGAGCGGACGGCGCGAAAGCGGCGCCGTTTCCAAGGCGGGCCCGCGGCGCAAAAAAGGGCGGAGCTTTTGCTCCGCCCTGCAGGTATTTAATTCGGTTCGGCCGTTACTCGGCAGAGCCCTCGTCGGTGCCGTCGGTACCGTATACGTCGATATCCTTATCGTCGGTGGTGTCGACTTTGACGCGCCTCGTATACTGAGGAAGTTTGTTCTTGTGCTTGCGTACGAGCACGAGGGTGACTATCACCGCGGCCGCGATGACTATGAGGCCGGCGGCGCACACGCCTATTATGAAGCCGACCTTAGCGCCGGTAGACAGGCCCTCGAACCACGTGGAATCGTCGACGGGGCCTTCGGGCAGGTAATCGGACTTGAGGGCTTCGATATAGCTCTCGGCGTCGTCGTCGGACATATATCCCACGAGGCAGTAGAAGTAATCGCGCGAGGTGGCGTATACCTTGTTGCCGTTTACCACCTTGGAATACCCGGCGAACTCCTCGAAATCGCCCTCCGCGGCGATGAAGTCGAGATATTTCTGAGCCGACTCTTCGGAGAAGAGGTACTCTTCGTCCTCGCCCTCGGCCACCCACTCGGCGATGACGTCTGCCACGGCTTCGGTATCGCCCGTGAGGAACGCGTAGCGCAGCGCGTCGGGAAGGTTTTCGAAGTCTTCCTCGTCGATGGACGCGATAACGCCCGCGTCGTCCTCGCCGTCGCCCATGATGTCGTCGTAGAGCTCGTTGAGGGCCTTTATGTCGCTGTTCGACATGTAAGAACCGTCGGCAGAGACGAGCGAGAACGCCATGATATAGTTATAGTCGGCCATATCGTCGGTAGCAGACGCAAACAGCAGGTTGCCTGAAATTATCTCGGGCATGTACCAGCTCGAATCTATGTCTATATCGAGAATGGCTATATCTTTATAATTGCTGTGAGATTCCGTCTCCTCGAAGGAGGGGAGCTCGGTATAGTCCTCCGCGTTGCCGCCGAGCGCTATGCGGTGAACGGAATAGCCGTTGCCCTCGCCCGAAACGCTGTAATAGAGGAAGGTGTAGCTCTCGCCGTCCACGGTCTCTTCCGCAACGGAGAGCACCGTTATGTCGCCGGAGATGTACGCCATGGGGAAGGTGTCGGAAACGGAGCCCTCTTTGAAGGAGCCGCTCATGAGCGCGTAGCCGTCGCCGCTCGACTCCGTATAGATGACGCCCGAGGGCACGCCTTCGGCGTCGGTGACGAACGTATACCCTTCGATATCGGTGGCGATGTAGATGAGCGCCTTATCGTCGTAGCCGGGCGCAACGGGGTTGCCCGTAACGGGGTTCCAGCCGTCGTCGCTCACGTCCGAATCGGTCACATACATCAAAACGGGGGAAGAACTTACGTTGGAATGATACTCGCGCGTGTAGTAGAGGTTGCCGTCCTCATACGAAACGAGCGTGTAGTTATAGCCCGAAATGGTGTTCGCGTCGTCGGAAGAGGGGTCGCTGTCGGCAGCGGGGTCGTAGCCGTAGTTGAACTGTGTCATGCCGCTGAGCGTGCCGCGGCCGTCGAACACGAAGCTGCCGCAGTTTACGTAGAGGGGATCCTCTTCGGCGTCATAATCTTCGATGTACGAAAAATCGTATTCGTTGGGAGTGCGCGAATCGGCGCTTACGCGGTATACCTGGTTATAGTCGGCGGTAACGGCATTGCCGGTGCCGAGGTTATAGGTCACCTCCATCGTGTAATAGATATACGGATTGGAGGCGTTCACCGAGTCGAACATGTAGCTCTCCACGTCGTAAGCGAGGAGCACGTCCTCCTTCGTCTCCAGATCGACCGAATGGATGTTGGTGGTCTCGGAGCCGTAGAGATCTTCGTCGACGACGTACATGAGGTATACCTTTCCGTCCTCTCCCTCTACAAAGCGGTACTCGAAGCCCGAGCCCTCCGCCCTGAAGTAGTAGTCGGTCATGGTCTCGGTGCCGTCGAGCTTGCTGCTCTTGAACTCGAGCACGGAGTTGAGCACGGCGCCGTCGGCGTCTTTGGCGGTGGACGGCGTGCTGTAATACACGCGGTCGTCGTAGATGAATATGCCGCCGTTATAGTCGTTGCCGTACATGAGCAGGGGCACTACCGTTTGCACTTTGGAATAGTTGCCCGCCGAAAGATCGCTCTTGGAAATGCGCACGAGCGCACCCTTCTGCACGTCGCCGTAGGAATTTTCGGCGTCGTTATCGGCAACGCCGTTTATGAAATACACATAATTGTCCGTGCCGACGGCAAAGCCGCCGTTGGATTCCACCGCGCCGCTGTAATTGTCCTCTCCGAGAGATTCGGCCTTGTAATAGCCGCCGTTGCAACCGGCGGCGAAAGTAATTCCTGCCGCAAGCGTGGCTGCGGCGGCGCATGCAAGCGCCTTTTTTACCTTGTTACGCATTTTTTACCCCGATAATGTAATCAGTTGGTCACTGCACTTAATATTAATAAACTGAAGAGCTTATTGTCAATACAGCAGTTTTTATTATATACCAAAACACGGGTTTAAGCAATTAAAAACAAGTTGTATTTAATGAAAATTTAGTAAAAGGAGAGCAAATATACGAACAATTTTACTCTTTTCGATTTTTTGAGGGCGCTCGGCGGCGAAAGCGGAGAGAGCGGAGAAAGCGCGCGCAGCGAGGAAGAGGCGCAGGCGGCGCCGCCCGCGGAGAGCGAAAGCGGCGGCCGCGCGCAAAAAAACGCGCCGGGATACGGGATGAACGCCGCCGCCGCGATGATGGAGCGGCACGAAAAGCTCGCGTCAAAGCTGCGCGGCAAGCGGCAGACGTGAGCCGCCGCGGCAACATTGCCGCGGCGGCCCGCATGCTTTATTATTAAAAAGGAGAACGCACGGCCCGCACGGCGCGAATGCCGCCGCGCGGCCGAGTTATCTGTTGAGGATGAGGTGGCGGGGAAGCCCGTCTACCCAAAGGGGCGCTATCTCCGCCTGAATGAGCGGACGTATATAGTGGACGAGCGCCTCCTCCACATAGGTGCCATCTTTGTTTATCCATTCGTCGGGCACCTTCTTTTCCACGTTGGCGATGAAGTGTACGTCGGCGGGCTCGGTTATGCACATATACGGGTCCTCCGAAACGCGCTTCAACGTTATGACCTGGCCGCTCATGCCCTCGAACGCCGCTTTTACCGCGGCGCCGCCCGCGTTGAACGCCTCGGTGACGTCTATTCGCGAAGTTATGTGCGAGGCGCAGCGCTGGAGGGAAGAGAGCTCTATCGCCCTCGTCTTTACGCCGTATTTTTCGGCGACTTTGGCGGCGAGGAAGCGCGCCGTGCCCGCGAGCTGCTTGTGGCCGAACGCGTCGACGTAGTCCACGTGGTCGGCAAGTTCGCAAACATACCTGCCGTCGGCTATTTTTACGCCCTCGGAGACGGCGATGACGACGGAACGCTTCTGCTTGTACAGTTCGCCCACCTTTGCAAGGAATTTATCGAGGTCGAACACGCGCTCGGGGAGGTATATCAGGTCCACGCCCTCGCAGTCCTCTCCCTTCGCGAGAGCGGCCGCCGCCGTGAGCCAGCCCGCGTTGCGGCCCATTACCTCTATCACCGATACTACGGGATAGTCGTACACGAGGCCGTCGCGTATTATCTCTTTGGTAGTGGAAGCTATATATTTTGCGGCGCTGCCGTAGCCGGGGGTGTGGTCGGTTATGGCGAGATCGTTGTCTATCGTTTTGGGCACGCCCATGAACCTTATAGGGCTGTTTATCTTTTCGCCGTAGTCGGAGAGCTTTTTGATGGTGTCCATCGAATCGTTGCCGCCGATATAGAAGAAGGCGAATATGTCAAGCTCTTTGAGTATCCTGAATATCTCGTCGTAAGTCTTTTCGTTGCCCTCTATATCGGGCAGCTTGTAGCGGCAGGAACCGAGGAAGGACGAAGGCGTCCTCTTTAAAAGGTCCATGTCGAGATCGTTTTTTATCTGCGACGAAAGGTCGACTATGTTCCTGTCCAAAAGGCCCTTTATGCCGTGCACCATTCCGTACACTATGTCCGCACCCCTGTCTTTCGCCGTTTTGAACACGCCGAGAAGGCTGGAGTTGATTACGGCGGTGGGACCGCCCGACTGGCCGACAATAACGTTT
This sequence comes from uncultured Clostridia bacterium, assembly GCA_944354725.1. Lineage (GTDB taxonomy): Bacteria > Bacillota > Clostridia > Christensenellales > Borkfalkiaceae > Coproplasma. Next base: position 12,758 of record CALVQA010000051.1, on the reverse strand, counting down.
TTCATTACAATTCCCCCTTACGCAGCTTGCCGCTGCCGCTTTTTTGGCGGCTTCATCCGAGAAACCTTTAGCATTATAACACGCCGCACGGCAAATTGCAATATGCAAACTTGAATTTTTTAACAAAAAGTGAAAACAACACACAATATTGCGCGTTTTTGCAATGCGTTTGCTAAAACATTGCATATGCGACGTAATGACATGAAAAAGCCGGATCCCCGACCCGGGGACCCGGCTTTGAACTTTTGAAAAAATCATCTCTTGGAGAACTGGGGAGCGCGGCGAGCCTTTTTGAGGCCGTACTTTTTGCGCTCCTTTACGCGAGGGTCGCGCGTTAAGAAACCTGCCTTTTTAAGGGCGGGACGGCTTTCGGGCTCTGCCTGAAGGAGAGCGCGGGAAATGCCGAGGCGGATAGCGCCCGCCTGACCGGTGAGGCCGCCGCCGTATACGTTTACGTACACGTCGTACTTGCCTTCAGCCGCGAGCAGCACGAGGGGCTGCATCACGTCGTAACGGAGAACGGACTGAGGGAAGTAATCTTCAAACGCCCTTTCGTTGATGATTATATTGCCGCTGCCTGCGGGTATGAGACGCACGCGGGCGATAGCCTTCTTTCTCCTGCCGGTGCCCCAGAACTGAAGCTTTTTCTTTAAAGTTGCCTTTGCCATAAACTTTTTACCTCACATTCCTTAAAATAAATTGAGCACTTCGGGCTTCTGTGCCGCATGATTGTGCTCGGCACCCTTATAAACGCGCAGCTTCTTTATCATATCCCTGCCCAAAGAATTCTTGGGGAGCATGCCCCTTACCGCCTCGTATACGGCAAGGTCGCTCTTTTCGGCAAGCATCTTTTTATACGATACTTCCTTTAAGCCGCCGATGTAGCCGGTGTGATAGCGATAGAACTTATCCTCCAGCTTTTTGCCTGTGAGGGCGACTTTATCGGAATTGATGACTATGACGAAATCGCCCGTATCTACGTTGGGCGTGAAAACGGGTTTGTTTTTGCCGCGAAGCACGGCTGCGACCTTGGAAGCAAGGCGGCCGAGGGGAATGCCCGCGGCGTCGACAACATACCATTTCCTTTCTACTGTCTGGGCGTTTGCCATGTAGGTTTTCATGCTGATAACTCCATTTATGATGTATAAAACACATGCCGCACAAGCGGCAGACGTATTGCCTAACTGCAATGTAGGTTTATTTTATTATTTTATAAAATTTATGTCAAGCTGTTTTGAGTTGCGTTTGCAAAGTTTTTAAAAAATAATCGTAAAATTTTGGGCATGCCGTTTTTGCGGCGGATCCGGCGCCGTTTTTGCCGTATTTTGCCCGGTTTTTATGCAAAACGCGCGCATTTGGCGTGCACGGGCGCTCACGCGGACGCCGCGCCCGGCTCTTTCGGACCGGGCGCGGCGCATCGCATACCTATTGTATCAGCCCTTTAAAAGGACTGCCTTTATCCTCTTTACTCCCGCGGAAACGTTTTCCTGCTTGGCTATCTTGAAGGTGCCGAGAACGCCCGTCCTCTCCACGTGCGGGCCGCCGCATATCTCCTTTGAGAAATCGCCTATCGTGTAGGTCTTTACCATTTCGCCGTACTTGCTTTCGAACAGCCCGGTAAAGCCCTCGGCGCGCGCCTCTTCGAGGGGAAGCTCGCGCATGACGACGGGCTCGTCCTTTGCTATCTCCGCGTTTACGAGCTCCTCCACCGCCTTCACCTCTTCGGGCGTGAGCTTGCGGGGGAAGTTGAAGTCGAAGCGCAGCCTCTCCTCCGTTATGTTGGAGCCCTTCTGGTTGACGTCGTCGCCGCACACCTTTTTGAGCGCCGCGTGCAGCAGGTGCGTGGCGGTGTGCAGTTTGGTGGTCTCCTCCTTGTGGTCGGCAAGGCCGCACGCAAATTTCTGCTCGCTGCCCGCGCGCGACTTCTCCTGATGCTCGGCAAACGCCGCGCGGTAGCCGGCCTCGTCGACGGCGAGCCCCTTTTCGCGCGCCATCTCGGTGGTTATCTCCACGGGGAACCCGTAGGTGTCGTACAGCCTGAACGCGGAGTGACCGTCTATCATGCCCCCCGCGGGAAGGGCGGACGCGACCTTTTCGAATTCCTTTAAGCCCTGCTTTAAGGTGGCGGAGAACTTTTCTTCCTCCTTGTTCAGCTCCTCGGCTATGCGGGCCGCGTTGCGGACGAGCTCGGGGTATACGTCCCTGTATTTTTCTATTATGGTTTTGGAAACTTCGTTGAGCGCGCCCTTGGGGAGGCCTATGTTGCGCCCGTAGCGCACGGCGCGGCGGATGACCCTGCGCAGGATATAGCCCTGGTCGGTATTGGAGGGAACTATGCCGTGGTCGTCGCCCAGCATGAAAGTGGCCGTGCGGACGTGGTCCAAAACGACGCGGAACGCCTTGGTGGTCTCCTCGTTTTCGCCGTATTTTTTGCCCGTGAGCTCCTCTATTTTTGCTATGGCGTTTTCAAAGATGTCGGTCTCGTACACGCTGTCGACCCCGTTGAGGATGCAAAGCGTGCGTTCGAGGCCCATGCCCGTATCCACGTTGCGCTGCCTGAGCGGCTCGTACCTGCCCTCGGCAGTTTTGTTGTACTGCATGAACACGTCGTTCCAGACTTCGAGGAAGGTGCCTTTTTTTGCCTTGTCGAAATCGAAGAGGCCGAGCTTTGCCGCGTCCTCGTGGTCGCGGATTATGTGCATCTCCGTGTCGGGGCCGCACGGGCCGGTCGTGCCGGCGGGGCCCCACCAGTTGCCCGATTTGGGCAGGAAGAATATATGCTCGGGCTTTATCCCGCACTTTTTCCAAAGTTCCGCGCTCTCCTCGTCCCTGGGGCAGTCGTCGTCGCCGGCAAAGCAGGTCACGGCGATATCGTCCACGGGTATGCCGAGGTAATCGGGCGAGGTGAGAAATTCAAACGACCAGGGTATCATCTGCTCTTTGAAGTAGTCGCCGAGCGACCAGTTGCCGAGCATCTCGAAGAAGGTGCAGTGCGAAGAGTCGCCCACCTCGTCGATGTCGCCCGTGCGCACGCACTTCTGCACGTCGGTGAGGCGGTTGCCCGCGGGATGGCGCTCGCCGAGAAGATAGGGCACGAGCGGGTGCATGCCCGCCGTGGTGAAGAGCACGGTGGGGTCGTTTTCGGGGATGAGCGACGCCGAGGGTATCACGGCGTGACCCTTCGATTTGAAAAATCCGAGATAGAGTTCTCTCAAAGATCCGGAAGTGAGTTTTTTCATATATTTTACCTTATTTTTTAATTATTTCGTAGCCGTCTTTGCCGTCTTTGACGGTATAGCCGAGCTTGTCTATTTCGGAGCGGAGCCTGTCGGCGTCGGCCCAGTTCTTTGCCTTTTTTGCCTGCCAACGCTCTTCGGCGAGGGACTTTACCTCCGCGGGTATCTCCACGACGGGCGCCTTTGCGGCGACCTCGGCAAGATATTCAGCGGCGTCCTTTTTGAACAAGCCTAAAAGAGAATAGGTCTTGCGCACCTGATACACGTCCTCGGCGGCCGAGGCGTCGCCCGAGGCGAGCTTCGCGGATATGCCTTTGAAGATGCCGAACAGTTCCGCGAGCGCGAGTGCGGTGTTGAAATCGTCGTCCATGCACTTATCGAAGGCGGCGTCTATATCGCGATCGCCCGCGCCGCCCTTGCCGAACCTGCCTTCGACGGCGGCTATTACCTTATAGAACTCGGTGAGGTGTTTCTCAGCCTCGGGGAAGAGCCCGTCGGTAACGTTTATGTCGTTGCGGTAATTGGTCTGCAACAGCGCGAACTTTATGGCCTCGTTGGTATACTTTTTGAGGAGCTCTTCGAGCAGCAGGGAATTGCCGAGCGACTTCGACATCTTTTGCCCGTTGACCTTTATGAGGCCGTTGTGCGTCCAGTATTTCGCGAAGCGCTTGCCCGTGAGGCTCTCCGTCTGCGCGATCTCGTTTTCGTGATGGGGAAAGATGAGGTCGCGGCCGCCGCCGTGGATATCTATCTGATCGCCGAAGGCCGCGCGGTTCATGGCGGAGCACTCTATGTGCCAGCCCGGCCTTCCCCTGCCCCACGGCGACTCCCAGGATATCTCGCCGGGCTTTGCCGCCTTCCACAGCGCGAAGTCGGCGGGGTTCTTTTTATCGTCCGCGTTTTCCACGCGCACGCCGTCGAGCATGTCCTCCACCGAGCGGTTGGAGAGGCACCCGTATGCGGGGAAGGCCGACACGTCGAAATACACGTCGCCCGAGGGGACGGGATAGGCGTGCCCGCCCTCTATGAGTTTTTGGATGAAGTCGATTATGTTGCCGATATTTTCGGTGGCTTTGAGCCACACGTCGGGATCGTCCACGCCGAATTCGCGCATGACTTTATCCGTTTCGGCTATCATCATCTCGGCGTATTTGTCGGCGGGGATGCCCGTCTCCTTGCTGCGGGCGATTATCTTGTCGTCGACGTCGGTATAATTGCGCGCATACTTCACGGCATAGCCCTTCTTTTGAAGGTACTTGCGCATTATGTCGTATATCAGCGCCTGAAAGCCGTGGCCTATGTGCGCCTCGCCCGAGACGGTTATGCCGCAGGCATACATCTTTACTTTGCCCTCCTCCAAGGGGGAAAATTCTTCCTTGCGGCGGGTGAGAGAGTTATAGATCTTCATATCGTTACCTGAATTGTTTTTATTATATATTTATGTTTTGCGATTTTCAAACGATTTTGACCGCAAATTTCATTTTTTGCCGCCGTCGCCGCCGGGGGCGCCGGCGGGAGGGCATTTGATCTCCCCTTCGGCGCGCGCCTCCTTTAAAAAGGCCTCCTCTTCGGGCGTGTATACGGGGATGGCGCTCTCGCCGACAAGCTTGCGCAGCTCGCTCTCCAGCCTTATCACGCGTTCGCGCAGGCGGCATATCTCCTTTGCGTACGGGTCGGACTTCTCCTGATAGAGGTCGGTGCCCTCCTTGCTGCCGCCTATGCGCACCACGCGCGCGGGCACGCCGACGACCGTGGCGTGAGGCGGCACGTCCTTGAGCACCACCGCCCCCGCGCCCACTTTGGCGCAGTCGCCCACCGTTATGCCGCCGAGCACCTTGGCGCCCGCCGAAATAACGCAGTTTTTGCCTATGGTCGGATGGCGCTTGCCCGTCTCTTTGCCGGTGCCGCCGAGGGTGCAGCCCTGGTATATCACGGTGCCCTCCCCCACTTCGGCGGTCTCGCCTATGACGACGCCCGAGCCGTGGTCGATGAACACGCCCGGGGCTATCTTCGCGGCGGGATGTATCTCTATGCCGGTGAAGAACTTTGCCGTCTGGCTGAGGATGCGGGCGAGCAGTTTGAATTTTATTTTATAAAAAAACGCCGCCGCCCTGTGCCACGAGAGCGCGTGCACCCCCGAATACGTGAGCCATATCTCGAACTTGCTGCGCGCGGCGGGATCGTTGCGCTTTGCGGCGTTTATATCGGCACGCAATCTTTTAAAGAACATAAAAACCTCCTTCTGCGTAAAACATCGTCGTCGAAGGCGCGGACGGGCAAAACCGCCCGCGGCGCCCGCCCGTTACCGCTTGCCGAAAGGGCGCGGACGGGGTATGAAAAAAAGAACGCGCCCACGCATTATATGCGAAGGCGCGCTACCGCTGTTCCACTTCACTTCCGCCGCAACGACGCGGCGCTCCACAGCCCTGTTACGGGAGCACCCGCGGGCGCATTTCCTCGCCCGTCCTCGAACTTCGTTCAAACGGCGCATACCGGCCGCGCGCCTGCGGGATTTTCAGCTCCCTCCCGCTCTCTTTAAAGGCGCCGCATGGCAGATTTTCCGTTTTTCGGATCTATTGAGTTTATATGATTATAATACGAAACGCACCGTTTAGGCAAGCGTTTTGCGCACATTGTTGAACGCCGAGGGCAAATATCGCCTCACAGGTTTTTGGAATCGAGCTTGAAAACGTCGCGCGATTTGCCTATGACGAGGATATGGTCGCCCTGCCTGAAGCGATAGTCGGGCATAGGCGTGGGGTCGAGCATGTTGTTGTTCTTTATCGCCACGATGTTTATCTTGTACCGCCTGCGTATGTCGAGCTCGGCGATGGACTTGCCCTCCCACGCACGCAGCACGGGCACTTCGAATATGGCGTAGCCGTCGGTGAGCTGGATATAGTCGTATATGTTGTTGCCGCCGAGACGCATGGCGAGCTTGTCGGTGGCGTCGCCGTCGGCATAGACTATCTCGTCGGCGCCCACCTTGCGCAGAAGGTCGCACTCCGTTTCCGAACGGGCGCGCACCACCACATACCGCGCGCCGAGGCGCTTGAGCAGCATGGTGGTTATCATGGAGGACTCGAAATCGTCGCCTATGGTTATGCACACGGCGTCGTATGAGGGGATGTCGAGCTCGCGCAGGACGTCCTCGTTGGTAAAATCGCCCACCTGGGCATCGGCAAAGCGGGTGGCGAGGCGCTCTATGCTGGACTGGTTGCGGTCGAATATGAGCACGTCGTGCCCGAGGGCCTGCATCTTTTCGGCGAGATGCGCACCGAATTTGCCTATTCCTATAACTATAACACTCTTTTTCATATACAAAAAACCTCAAAGGATATCGCGCCGGGCGGGCGACGGCTTTAGCGGCCGAAGCGTCCCGATGTGTCTGCGCCGTCGGGCGCACGCAGGGGCGCGTTTTTTAAAGACTTTTATCCTATCATTATATGTTCGGGCATACGCGTTATCGCGGGAGGGCGGCGCGTTTCGGAGAACACCAGAACGAGCGTGTAGCCGCCTACCCTGCCGAAGAACATCAGCAGGATGAGTGTCACCTGCGAAAGCGCGGATATCTCCGCGGTTATACCGAGAGTGAGCCCCGTGGCGCTTATCGCCGAGATGACTTCGAACAGCACGTTTTTGAAGTTGACCACGTTGGGCACGGGCACTCCGTTAATTATGGTGGAGGTCTGGCCGTAGTCGCTCTCATACGGGGTGCCGCCGTCTACGGCGCATATCACGAACACGCTGGCCGCAATTGCTATAACGTACAGCATGGTGACCGTGACGGCGTTGACGACATCGTCCTGCTCTATGCCGCGCTTGAACACGCGCACCTGCCTCTCTTTGCGGCACGCGGTAAGCATTGTGAGGACGAGCACCACTAAGGTGGTGGTTTTAACGCCGCCCGCCGTGGAGCCGGGGCTGCCGCCCACAAACATGAGCAGGTTGGACAGAAGATAAGAACCGTCGGAAAAATAGTTCATGTCGACGGTGTAGTGCCCCGCCGTTCTCGGCGTTACGGCAAAGAACAGGCTGTTTATCACCTTGTCGAGGGCGTTCATCCCGCCGATGGTGCCGGGGTTGTTCCACTCGAACGCCATAAACAGCGCCCAGCCGACGAGCAGTATGCCGCCCGTGGACACGAGCACCACCTTTGTGTGCAGCGCGTAATGCGAAGGGCGGAAGCGCGCCTTTATTACGTCGTACCACACATAAAAGCCGAGGCCGCCGATGGTGATGAGCGCCATTACCGTTATAAGGAACAGCGGATCGGAACTGTATCCCGAGAGCGACAGGCTCTTATCGGGCATGCCGTACTCCGTCGCGGCGCCCGTGAGCGAAAAGCCCGCATTGCAGAAGGAGGATATGGAGGTAAACACCGCCTGCCATATGCCCATGCCCCAGCCGTAGTCGGGCACGAAGCTCACCGCAAGGAGCACCGCGCCCGAAAATTCAAGCGCGAAAGTGCCCACGAATATATACTTTAAAAGTTGCTTGAGGCCCATCATCTTGAGGCCGCCCGCCGATTGAAGGGCGAGCTTCCTGTCGGAGAGGGTGACGTCCTTCTTCATATAGAGCATGAAGAGAGAGATTATCGTTATGAACCCGAGCCCGCCTATCTGTATGAGCACGAGCATGACGGCCTGACCGAATCCCGTGAAATACGTGTAGGGGTCTATCACGGTATGGCCCGTCACGCAGGTGGCGCTCGTCGCGGAAAAGAGGGCCACGAGAAAATCGGGCTCGCCGCTCTTTACCGCAAAGGGTAGGCAGAGCAGCCCTGCCCCCGCAAAGATGACCAGAACGAAGCTGGCGACCACTATGCCTATGGGGCGGAATTTTATTCGCTTTATATTCATAAAACCTGCCGAAAATTTTTGCACATACGCGTTTTGCGCGCAAAATCATGTTGATTATAACATAGCCCGATTTAAAATGCAAGGAATAACGTTACAAATCCGCTAAGGTTTTAACGATATACGGTTAATGAAATTTTTTAACAATATGCACATAGCATATGTTAAAAATGATAATATAAACCTTGACTTTGCCGCAAAATAGTTATATAATAGGTATAACAAACTGCAAATGTTAATTTTAAACAAAGGAGATCGTGTTAAAGTGAAACGTGAACGACTTGAAGAAGTAGCCGAAATACTCGACAAGCGCGGCAAAATGACGCTGGAGCAACTTGAAGAAGCCTTCCCCGACGTTTCGCAAATGACGCTCAGGCGCGACCTTTCGCAGCTTGAAGAGGACGGACGCATAATCCGCATACGCGGCGGCGCCATGTCGGTCAAGGAAGTACAGAAAGTTTCGGGCGAGGCATACACTAAAAAGACCACCATAAACATGGACGCCAAAATAGTCATCGCCCAGAAGGCGGCCACCCTCATCGACGAAGGCACGAGCATATTCATCGACGGCGGCACCACGGCGATGTATCTCTCCAAGGAGATGCCCGACATAAAGTGCAACATATTCACCAACGGCATAGCCGTCGCCATGGAGCTTGCACAGAAAAAGAACGTGGAAATAACAGTCGTGGGAGGACAGCTTATGAAAGACAACCTCTCCACCTCCTCCCCCGCAGCGAAGGAATATTTCGACAATACCAACTTCGAAATAGCCATCGTTTCGGCGCTGGCGTTCACGCCCGAGCACGGCTTTTCGTGCAACAGCCAGACGGAGAGCGATCTTCTGAAACAGGTGTTCAAAAAGGCGCGCCACGTTTACATGATGCTCGACAGTTCCAAGATAGGAAAGATAAACCCCTATACCTTTGCCCATCTCGAGGACATCGACGTGCTTATAACCGACGACGTGTTCCCGAGGGAATACAAGGCGCTGTTCGAGCAGAACGATATCGTGGTCATGTGACGCGGGAGCCCCGAAAAACCGCGGCCCCGTGCGCTTTTGCCTCGGAAAGCCCGGCCCGTCGCACGGCAGGGCGGCCTTTCGGTTTGCTCTTTTCGATATTTGGATATAACGTAAACGGCGGGACAACATCCCGCCGTATTTTTTTACACGGATATCCCGCCGCGCCGAAAGGCTGCGCGGCCATAAATTCACTCGCTCCACTTTTTGACGTGCAGCGTTCTGTCCTTTACGTCGTCGTGTTCTTCAAAGTAGCGGCGGCGTATCTCTTCCACCCCGCAGGCCTCGTCCGAAAGCCCCAGCATTTCGCAGAGTTCCTCCTCAGAAAAATCGGAGGGATCGAAACCGCCGTCGAAAGAGGACGCGAGCTTTAAAATATCCCATTTTGTTATCATATCAGGCATAACGGTCACTCCGTTGCAAAGTGCCGCTTTACGCACGGCAACATAAACACCGCGCCGACTATGAGCTGCACTCCGAAAACTATTATATGCAATGTTATGTGATGGTCGGGCCGATACAGCAGCATGAAGGCGAACACGCACTCCACGACGCCCTTTACGACATGATGCAGCCATACTTTGCCCGCAGCCATTTTGCTGAAAGCGTGATTGAACGCGCGCGCCGCCTCCATGAGCCCGAGTATGCCCCAGACTATCGATATGAAGGTTATCGCCCAGTCGTGCTCGACGATTATCATTATGCCCAGAGCGACGAAAATGAGCGACGAAGCCGTGCGGTTGGTTTTTACCGTGCGATATTCGCGTTGCGCCAACGCGGTTATGAAGCGCACCGCGCCGAAAGCTATCATCGACGCGCCCACTATGTAGGGGATGACGCTCTGCACCTGTTCGGTGATCGCCACGCACAGCACGCCTATCGCGATATAGAGCACGGCGAATATGTATGAGATCAGCTTTTGCGAGACGCCCGTCTTTTTCGCTATCCTGGGCACGTTTACTTCGCTGGAGAACTCCTCGATTATGAAGTCTCCGTAGGCGGGGCGTTCCTCGCTCTCCTCCCCGCGCGCGCCGCCTTCGGCATAGCCGCTGTAGGAGAACTCTTCCGCGTCGCCTGCGGCGGCGGCACGGACCAAACCTCTCTCCGTTTCCTCGGCATAGCCGCTGTAAGAGAGTTCTTCGTCTTCCATAACACTTTTCCCCCTGCGTGTTGCACGATCGGCAGGACGCGCCCTGCGCCTCACCGATACGGTACACTAAGTTTAACAGCACGCGGAAGTTTTGTCAATACCCCTACAAAAAACTGCGCCGCCTGTCGTTTGCCGCGCAGTTTAAAAAATAATTTCGTTCAGCCCTTGAGAGCCTTGGCCTCTTCGAGCATCTCGAGTTTATCGGTCATGCCCGTATCCGCATCGGAATAGCTGTACCATACGTCGGTATGCGAATCGGCGCCGCCGTCGTAGGAGATTATCAGCACTTTTATTTTGCCCTCCCACGACTCGTCGATGCTGTAATTTTTCATGAGCCCGTTCTCCCATATCTGGAAGGTTATAACGGGGCCGTTGCCGTCCTCGTCCTCCACCCAGCCGCACTCTTCGGCGCTGTTGGCGTTTGCGAGCATGAGCGCGGACGCCTCGTCGGCAGAGGCCGCTTCGGCATTCAGCCGCATGGTTATTTCGTATACGGAGTGCCCGTCTGCGGTGCCCTCGGCTATTTCGGCCTCCTCCACTATGTTATCGGCAAGTATGTTCACGTTGCCGTGTATAACCGCCTCGTAGCCGTTGCGGGCGTTGTTTACGATGTCCTCCTCTATTTCGGCGAGGGTGAGCTTTTCGCCCTCGCGCTTTACGATGGGAGGGTCGTCCGTCCCCCAGTCGCTTCCCGTCTCCCAGTCGCAGGTGAGCAGGGGCTGCTCCGACGACGCGCCGTGCCCCTCGACGTAGCGGATGCCGTCGCCTTCGAAGCGATAGAGTTTGTTCGTGTTCTCCACGAAGCGCAGACGGGCGGACTCGAACAGGCTCTTGAACGTGTTTATCGTACCCGTGGCTTCGTTTACCTTTTTAAGAGTATAATGATATTTATATCCGGGCGTGCTTTCGCTCTCGTGGATGATAAGTTTGTAGTTCTGCGTGGTCACGTCGCCGCTGCCGCTCGCGCCGAGGTCGGTGGAACCGGTCTGGGACGAAAAATATACGTATTTGTCTATATATTCCTCGTTGTAGCAGGCATAGGCATACAATTCGGCGGCGACCTCCTTTGCCGCCTCGTCCTTTCGCGAACCTCCAGCACTCTTCCAGCGCTCTATCGCCGCCCTGCTCTCCTCTTCGTAAGGCGCGGCAACGGAGGGATATATGTCGTCGTCGGCAAGAAAATAGCTCTTGTTCTCTCCTATGTTTTTACCGCCGCAGGCCGAAGCCGCAAACATTACCGCAGGCGCCGCCAGAAGGGCGCATGCCTTTAAAAATTTCGCTTTCATAAGATCTCCTGAAATAAACAGATACAACGGTGTTTTAACGGGCCGCGCTCACCTGCCTTCATGCACGAAGGCGGTCTGCCACTGCTCCAGCCCGAAGCGGCGGGCGATGTGCCCGCATTTGCACATGAATATATAAAAGACGTCGTACCCCTCGCCGAAGAGGGTCTCAAGATTGCCGAGCCCCTTTGAAATTATTATATCCGAACTTTCGAAAAGTTTGCGGGCGCGCGGGCTCAGTTCTTCGAGATAGGTGCCCGGTATCGCTTCGCCGCTGTCTTCCACGGCGGCATATCGGCCGAGGCCGACAAATTCGGCGTCGACGCGGGTGGCGTCGTTTATTATCTCGCCGCCGCGCACGAGCGAAGTCACGGCTATATGCGGAAAGAGCGCGTTTATCGCGCGGATAAGTATTTTATCGAACACGACTTCGCCGCAGTTATCGTGTACGTACAAAAGGGTGTGCGCGCTTGCGAGGCGGGCCTTCAACAGCGAAAGCGCGCCGCCTTCGGGCACGGTTTTGGCCGCTGCCTCCGCGACCACGGCAAGGCTGCCCTCGCCCAGGTCGGACAGCTTTGCAAAATCGATGTAATTTGCCGCGGCGGCATACTTTATCCCTTCGGCAAGAGGATCGGCGGAGGCCATTATCTCTTTAAAAAGGCCCTCCTCCATTTTGAGCACCGCCGAATCGAACATCAGCTTTTCGGCGGAATAATCGATGCCGTGCCCGAAGATCTCGCGGTGCACGCCGTCGATGTCGCGCATGAGAAGGGGCGCGCAATAAGTCGCGGGCGGGTCCTGGCAAAGCGCGCGCACGCGCTCCTTAAACAGGGATATTTTGGCGGCGTCGCTCTCGCTGCGCTCCACCTTTTTCAACTGGCTGTTATAAAGACAGCCCTTGCATTCCTCGTCCAAAGTCACGGTATATGTCCTCTGCATGCAATTATATCACCGTCAAGGGCATTTTGCAACACAATGCGCGCAACAATTTACGCCTAGCCCTCCCTCGCCGGACAGCATGTCGCAAAAAAAGACGCAACCGAAACTTGCGTTGCGATCGCGCTCTTTTGAAATCCGGCAACTTGCTATCCTCGCCGCCATTAAGATGAAAGCATGGCGGCTCGGGCACCGCCAACCACTATATTTTGTGGTTGGCTCACCTCGCAGGGTAAAATAGCGGGTGTCCGCTATTTTGAGAAGTCCCTGCTC
>CALVQA010000050.1 GCA_944354725.1 uncultured Clostridia bacterium | reverse complement strand
ATAAGCCAGGAAAGCATATATCGTGAAAAGTCACTTACTTCTTCTTGCTCGCATTCGTAATTTGCAAACAGCCAGCAAAGAAAAGCGTCCTGCGAAAGTTCTTTCGTTGCATACTTAAAAAGATTCTCCATGACAAAATCCTTTGTGTTTTTTATATTTCGGTACGTGCGACCGTTCTTTTCAAGCGGTAGATCTTTCCAAATCAAAAGCCTTTGAGCGATCGGTATGTTTGTAGCTTAGCGTGATCAGCATAACATATTGGCAAATTCAAGTCAACGGCTACAGTGCGGGTCATTATTACGGAGCGTGTGTGAAGAACGGGGCTGTACGCTCCCTCCGTAGGCGGAAATAAAAAAACTACCCGAACCCACTGCTGCGAAATAGCGGTGTTCGGATAGTTCCCGTTTGGTGGAGCATAGCGGATTCGAACCGCTGACCTCTACACTGCCAGTGTAGCGCTCTACCAACTGAGCTAATACCCCGTGTCTTGTGTATTATAACAGATTTGCCGCCGCAGCACAAGCGATTTGGTTGCCGCGCGAATAATTTTTTGTATAAGAACGCTAAATTTTTTTTGCGGCTGTTGACATGACGCGATCGTGCTATATAATATAGTTGTGCTTTACATATCGTTTGTCCGGAGGGAGGGTCTGTATGTTCAATATTTTTATGACGGCGGTAAACGCCATAGTGCCGATCGTGCTTTTGATCGTTCTCGGTTACATATTAAAGCGCATTAAATTTCTAACGGGTGAATTTCTTAAAATAGGCAACAAACTTGTGTTCAATGTGTGCCTGCCGTGCATGCTGTTTTTGAATATCTACAACATCGATGACCTAACTTCGGTCGATTGGGGGCTGGTGATTTACGCGGTTATCGCAGTGTTCGTGATTTTCGGCATAGGTCTTGTGACCGGCATTTTAACGACAAAGGATAACCGCCGCCGCGGCGTCATCCTTCAGTGTTGTTATCGCAGCAATTTTGCGATAATAGGCATATCGCTTGCCGCGTCGCTTGCCGGAAACGCCGTCGGCGCAGCCGAAACTGTGAACGGCGTCGTTGCGATAATCCAGGCGTTCACCATTCCCATTTTCAATATCCTTGCGGTCATTTCCCTTTCGGTGTTTGTGGGAAAACCCGAAGCTCAGCTCGACGAAAACGGCATGCTCGTAAAGGAGGCAAGCCATCACGCCGACGTCAGAAAGATATTGCTCAATATCGTTAAAAATCCTCTCATAATAGGCATAGCGGCAGGGCTCGTTTTCCTCGGGTTGCGCTATGCGGAGTCGGCGATCTGGGGCAGCCCGGCCCCGTTCACTGTAAAAGACGACCTCACGTTCGTATACGACACTCTCGACGATCTGAAGTCGATAGCGACGCCTCTCGCGCTCGTAGTGCTCGGCGGACAGTTCGAATTCTCGGCGGTAAAGGGCATGTCTAAGGAGATAATCGTAGGCACGGTATTCCGCGTCGTCATTGCTCCCGTAATAGGCGTCGGCTGCGCCGTGCTTTTAAGCGAATTCACTCCGCTGCTCGAGTTCGGCCAGACGGAATACCCGGCGCTGATCGCCTTGTTCGGCACGCCCGTTGCGGTATCGAGCGCGATAATGGCGGGCGAGATGGGCAACGACGAACAGCTTGCCGGCCAGCTCGTCGTTTGGACGAGCATAAGCTCCATAGTCACTCTGTTCGTGACCGTATTCCTTCTCATGTCGTTCGGACTTCTGGCGGTGTAACATGAAACTTATGGCACTAACGGCGCGCAGCGCCACTTTTTCAACCGAATACGGCAGCGCATATTTTGCCCCTTCGGCCTTTGAAGTAAAACTCAACGGGAGATCGGTGCGGGAGAGGGAGGAAAGGAATGTGTTCTCCCTGTTTTCGCTTGCTCCCGATACGGAATACGAAGTGGAGGCAGACGGGAAAAAACTTGCCTTCAGAACAAAAAAGGAGAGCCTTTTCCTCAACGTTAAAGATTTCGGCGCCGCGGGCGACCTCTCCAAAAACGACTGCCCGGCATTTGTCGCAGCCGTTGCCTGCGCGGAGGACGGGAGCACCGTTTATGTGCCTGCGGGCGATTATCTGCTCACGCCTGTGTTTTTAAAGAGCGGCGTAACATTATATCTCGAAAAAGGCGCCCGCCTCGTGGGCGAGACCGACAGAACGCAATATCCTATACTCCCCGGAGTTACGGGCGACGGCCGCAACCGCCGCAACTTCGGCACCTGGCAGGGCGAGGAGGCAGATTGCTTTGCTTCCGTGGTAACGGCGGTCGGCTGCAAAAATATCGCGATCGCGGGCGAGGGGGTAGTGGACGGCAACGCGCTCGCTTCGGATTGGTACAAAAACCACAGGTTAATGCGGATAGCGTGGCGTCCCCGCGGGCTGTTTTTCAACCGCTGCGAAAATATCCTTCTCCAGGGGATCACCGTTCGCGACACTCCCTCGTGGAACGTACATCCGTATTTCTGTAAAAACGTCAGGTTGTACGATCTCGCCCTTTTCAATACTCCTTCCATGCCGACGACCGACGGCATCGATCCCGATTGCTGCGAGAACGTAGATATCGCCGGCGTGCATATTTCCGTCGGCGACGACTGCATAGCCATAAAGTCGGGCACGCTCGAGCTTGCGCGCCGCTACAAGACCCCGTGCAAGAACATCGGCATAACTGACTGCCTGATGGAGAGCGGGCACGGCGGCGTAGTGTTCGGCTCCGAAAGTTCGGGCGGCATAGAAGACGTGCATGTCGAACGCTGTGTTTTCCGCGGCACCGAGCGCGGTTTCCGCATTAAGACGAGGCGCGGCCGCGGCAGAGTGGGGGAGATAAGCCGCGTAACGTTTAAAAATATCGAGATGCAAAACGTCGTAACTCCGTTCGTTATTAACATGTACTACAATATGGGCGACGAAACGGGGCATACCGAATACGTGTGGACCACCGAGAAGTTGCCCGTAGACGACCTTACGCCCATAGTCGGCGAATTCGAGTTTGAAAACATGACCTGTACGGGCGTGGCTTGTTGCGCGGGAGCGTTCTACGGCCTGCCTGAGGAACCCATAAAGCGCATAAAACTCAAAAACGTAAGTTTTTCGTTCGATAAAAACTGCGCTCCGTCTTATCCCGACATGAAGGAGAAGAACGTCGCGGTAAAAAACGGCGGGCTGTATTTTCAGTTTACCGACAGGGTCGAGCTCGAGAACGTCACTTTCGACGGTGTCGCGGGGGAAGAGGTCGTGTGCGACGGCGTAGGCGCCGTGCTAAGAAGATGAATGCGACGTACTTTGCGTAATATAGCTTTCTGTTTGCATAAAACATGCAAAAACGGTGCGCGCCGCGGGGCCTCTGCCCCGCGGCGCGCACCTGCCCTTTTCAGCCTATCTCTGCTTTAATGTGTTTTAAAGCGTTTTTTTCAAGGCGCGATACCTGCGCCTGCGATATCCCCACCTGTCCCGATATCTCGGTCTGCGTTTTGCCTTCAAAATATCTCAAATACAGGATGTGCTTTTCACGCTCGTCGAGTTTTTGCATTGCCTCATACAGCGCCGCCTTTTCCGTCCATACCTCGTCGTTGTTCTTTTCGTCGAATATCTGATCCATCAGAAGCAGGGTGTCGCCCGCCTTGTTGTATACCGGGTCGTAGAGCGAAACGGGATCGGAGATCGCGTCGAGCGCGTATGCCACCTCGGATACGGCGATGTGCATCTGTTCGGCTATCCTGTCGTAAGTGACGCCGTCCTCTTTTTCCTCGAGCTCTTCGCGCACCTTTAAAATACGGTATGCCGTGTCGCGTATGGAGCGCGAAACGCGCAGCGAGTTTCCGTCGCGTATGAACCGCTTTATCTCGCCGAGTATCATCGGCACTGCATACGTCGAAAATTTTACGCCCACCGACAGGTCGAAGTTGTCTATCGCCTTAATGAGCCCCACGCAGCCGGCCTGGAACACGTCGTCCGCATTGGCGTTCTTTGCCCAGAACCGCTTCACCAGCGAGAGGACCAGTCTCATGTTCCCTATGATGAACCTGTCGCGCGCGTCGCCGTCGCCTGCTTTGAGTTTTATCATCAGTTCGGTCTGTTCCTTCGGGGTAAGCAACGGCAGGCCCGACGTGTTCACTCCGCAAATATTTACTTTTTGCAGCAAAATGCACCTCCGCGAATATGTATGGCGGCATGCGCGTGCGCCTATTCAAAGTATGTTTGATTTTTATCGCTTTTATTCGCTCCGTTTCAAATTACATGTTTTGCGCCGTTCGGGAAGTGAGTGCAAAGCGTTTGACAAAATGCGGCGCAAACATATATAATTGTGTGCGGCTCGCAAAAACAGAGCTGCGCGCCGCATACGTTGTACCCGTCTTGCGGGTCTAAGGAGAAAAAGTGTTAAGGATAGTTACCGATTCATCTTCGGAGATCTCTCAAAAAGAGGCAAAACTGCTCGATATCGACGTGCTCCCGCTCACGATAATTTTCGGCGACGAACAGTATCGCGACGGCATAGACATAACAAGCGATGAATTTTATCGCAAACTCGTTTCCTCGGAGCAATTCCCGCATACCGCTCAGCTCGGCTACGACGAACTCATGCGCGTGTGCGCCGACGCTGCGCGCAGCGGGGACGAGGTGCTCATCATCCCCATCGCTTCCGCGCTCTCGGGCTCTTACGATTGGGCCGTGCGCGCCGCGGAAGAGAGCGGCTACGATAAAATAAAGGTGTACGACAGCAAGTGTACGACGTTCATGCTCGGCATGCTCGTAAAAGAGGCGGTGCGCCTGCGCGATAGGACGGCGGAAGAGGTCGTCGCCGCGCTCGACGCGCTCCGTCCCCGCATCACGCTGCTTGCCGCGCTCGATACTTTGGAATATCTCAAGCGTGGAGGAAGGATAAACAGGGCCGTGGCAACGGTGGGCGGCATGCTCAAAATAAAACCCGTCATCACGCTCTCCGCCGAAGGCGGGGTGGAGCTGATACATAAGAGCATAGGCATGAACGCCGCGCTCAAACATATCGCGGAGCGCTATTCGGCCGACAAAAAGGACGGGCGGTTCCCCGTGCACGCCATCTATTGCGCCGACGGCGCGAATTGCGAAAAGCTGTGCTCGCTTGCAGGGATAAGCTCTCCCTCGTACGAAAACATCTGCCCGGTGGTGGGCACGCACATCGGCCCCAAAGCCGCCGGCATAGTGTACGTGCGCGCGGAATGAGCCTGCGCGGTTAAAATTTCTCATTTTTGTCAAAAAATAACGGCATGTACGACTTTTGCCGCCGTTTTGCATGTTTTTATGCGGAAGGATGCCGTCTTATGCGAAATTTTGCGGCGTGCGGCTGCACGATTTGCAAAAAAGCTGTAATATATCGGTAAAAACAGCGCTTGCAATGCGGCGGGCAAAATGGTATAATGTACGCGCAAAAGTGAGATTGCGTTGAAAAATAAAGCGGAGGTAAAACTATAATGTTGACGGCGGACTACATTGTCCTCGGACTGCTCGTCGTGTTTGTGCTTGTCGGAAGTTTGGTGGGTTTCGGCAACGGGCTCAAATTTTTTACGAGCGGCATATTCGGGGTAATAATTTCGGTATTCGTATGCTACCTGATATTCGGGCTCGTGCTCAGCTGGGACGCTGTTGCCGGGTTGCTCGATAAATTCAGCGGCTGGCTGTACGAACAGGGCACGGCGGGCACCTTCTTTGCCGATATCCATATCGACAAGGTCGCCCTTGCGGTCGTTTTGTTTATCGTCGTTCAGATAGTGAGGATGATAATCGTAAAGGTGCTCGGAAGCATATTCGAGATAAACAACATGTTCGTAAAGGTCATAAACAAAACGTTGGGCGCCGTATTCTTTGCCGCCGTATTTGCGGCTTTGCTGCTCATCGTGTTCCAGGTGGTCACGTGGATAGGCGGTGATACCGAACTCAACTTTGTTTCCAACTTCGAAGGCAGCAAGCTGCTTCTCGATGAACTCTATTACAACAACCCGTTGAATTCCATATTCTCATAACAACGTTTTCATAACGGCCTGCCCGGGGATCTTCCCGGGTATTTTTTTGCCTTTTTCAGCTTATGCGGTAGAGTCTGCCGAAGCAGTGGGGGCATATCCCGCCGTTTTCGGCGGCGCAATTTTCGCAAACGTGGTTGCCGCAATCGGGGCATTCGTAGCGCATCATCGCCATCGTCGGGGCGCACGAGGGCGTAAATCTTTTCAATGTCGTTTTCCTCCTTTTTTCAACAAAAAAAGTATGCGCCCGTCGGCCGTTTTATATGCCGTAAAGTTCCTAATGCCCCGCCGCAAGTTGACATCCATTATATAATATGGTATAATAAAAACGATAGATTTTATATTTGAACGGTCTTGTCGCATGTAAAGGACGAACGCCGTTTTCGTGCCGCGTTCGCGCGGCCCTGACGCGCCTTTGCCCGCGTTCCGCCCGTCGTTTTTTTGCGGCGCGCACGGCGGACGGGGCCGAAACTTACGCGCGTCGACGCCGAATATCCTGCGGAAGAGAGGGCCCTTCCGGGTCGTCCCGATCTTGCGGTCCCGAGACGTAAAATTTTGTGTGAGGTGTTTTATGCCCGAAAAAGTTCAGAACAATTACGATGCAAACAGCCTGGTGGCGCTTAAAGGTCTGGAGCCGGTGCGCGAAAATCCGGGCATGTATATAGGCACCACCGACGAAAAGGGCCTGCACGGCCTCGTGCGCGAAGTCATCGACAACTCCATCGACGAAGCGCTCGCAGGCTATTGCGACCTCGTTCAGGTGACGCTCACGGCCGACGGCTCCTGCGTGGTAAAGGATAACGGCAGGGGCATCCCCACGGGCATAAACGAGCAGGAGGGCATTTCGGGCGTGGAGCTCGCCCTCACCAATCTTAACGCGGGCGGCAAGTTCGGCGGCGGAAACAAGCACGGCGGTTATAAGATATCTTCCGGCCTGCACGGCGTGGGCGTGTCCTGCGTGAACGCGCTCGCCGATACGCTCGTGGCGGAGGTCTGCCAGAACGGCCACAGGTATCGCCAGGTCTATCACTGCGGTATTCCCGAAGAGCCGTTAAAGATAGTAGGGGACACCGACGAGACGGGCACGTCCATCTCTTTCCATCCCGACGCCGCCGTGTTCGAAACGGTGGAATTCAATTACGATACGTTAAAAACGCTCCTTCGCGAGCTCTCGTACCTCAACAAGGGCCTCACGCTCACTTTGACCGACCTGCGCGGCGAAAAACCGCGTACCGACAGTTTCTGCTACGAGGGCGGAGTGGTGCACTTTATAGAGGATATCAACAAGGGCAAACAGGTGCTGTTCGAAAGGCCCGTCTACTTTGAAGATTCCGAGGGGGACGATAAATTCCTTGAGATAGCCGTTCAGTACAACGACGGCTATGCCGAGCAGATATTCCCCTTTTCCAACAATATACGCCAGCCCGACGGCGGCACCCATCTTGAGGGGTTCAAGTCGGCGCTCACCAAGGTGATAAACGACGCTGGCCACCGCCTCAACGTTTTAAAGGAGAACGACAAGCTCTCCGGCGAGGACGTGCGCGAGGGGATAACCGCCGTCGTCTCCGTTAAGATAGCCGACGCCCAGTACGAGAGCCAGACCAAGGCAAAGTTGTGCTCCACCTATGTGCGCGGCTTTGTATACAAGGCCACGGTGGAAAAATTCGGCACCTATCTCGAAGAGCACCCCTCGGAGGCGAAGGAACTCGTCATGCGCTGTCTTACCGCGCAGCGCGCGCGCGACGCAGCCCGCCTCGCCAGGGAAGAGACGCGCAGGAAGGGCGTTCTGGAGAGCACCAAGCTCCCCGGCAAACTTGCCGACTGCTCCGACAAGCGCCCCGAGCTGTGCGAGATATACATCGTCGAGGGTGACTCCGCCGGCGGCACTGCAAAACAGGGGCGCGACAGAAGGTTCCAGGCGATACTTCCCCTGCGCGGCAAGATACTCAACGTGGAGAAGGTGCGCATAAACCGCGTGCTCGAAAACGAAGAGATCAAGGCGATGATAACGGCATTCGGATGCGGCATACAGGAGAATTTCGACGAGAGCAAGCTCCGCTACGACCGCATAATAATCATGACCGACGCCGACGTCGACGGCAGCCACATACGCATCCTGCTGCTTACTTTCTTTTTCCGCTATATGCGCCCGCTCGTGGAAAACGGCCACGTGTACGCCGCTCAGCCGCCCCTCTACAAGGTGAGCGGTAAGGGCATACCCGATACCTATCTTTACGACGACAAGGCGCTTGAAGACTTCAGAAACAGCTATCAGGGCAAGTTCGAGCTGCAGCGCTATAAGGGCCTGGGCGAGATGAACAAGGAGCAGCTGTGGGAGACCACAATGGATCCCGCAAGGCGCACGCTGGTGCGCATAAACGTTGAGGACGCGGTGGAGGCAGACAAGATGTTTGCCCTTCTCATGGGAGAGCAGCCCGAACTCAGGCGCAAGTTTATAGAAGAAAACGCAAAGCTCGTCGAAGAGCTCGACGTATAAGGAGTTGTCATGGCAAAAAAAGAAACCAGCCCCGAGCTTACCGAAGAATTTAAAAAGACTCTCTCGATGACCAAACTGCTCGACGTGGAGGTGGACGAGGAACTCAAGCGCTCGTTCATCGCCTACGCCATGGCGGTAAACGTTTCGCGCGCCATTCCCGACGTGCGCGACGGCCTTAAGCCCGTTCATCGCAGGATATTGTATTCCATGCACGAACTCGGGCTCTACAACGATAAACCTTTCCGTAAATGCGCGCGCATAGTCGGCGACTGCCTCGGTAAATACCACCCGCACGGCGATTCGTCGGTATACGACGCCCTCGTCAGGCTCGCGCAGGACTTTTCGATAAATTTCCCGCTCATAGAGGGGCACGGCAACTTCGGTTCCGTCGACGGAGATCCTCCCGCGGCGATGAGGTATACGGAGGCGAGGCTCTCCAAACTTGCGGCGGAGATGCTGCGCGATCTCGACAAGGAGACCGTCGATTTCTATCCCACGTTCGACGACACGGGTATGCAGCCCTCCGTGCTTCCCTCGCGCTTCCCCAATATGCTCGTGAACGGCTCCGACGGCATAGCCGTCGGCATGGCTACGAACATACCGCCCCATAACCTCGGCGAGGTGATAGACGGCGTCGTCGCCATGATAGACAAGCCCGATATCGACGTGGACGAGCTCATGCAGTATATCCCCGCGCCCGACTTCCCCACGGGCGCCATGATAATGGGCCGCAGCGGTATCCGCAAGGCCTACCGCACAGGGCGCGGAAACATAATAATCCGCTCCAAGTGCGAGATAGAGGACTATCAGAGCGGCAACCAGACGCGCACCCGCATAGTCGTTTCCGAGATACCGTACCAGGTAAACAAGGCAAAGCTCCTAGAGACGATCGCCGACCTCGTAAAGGACAAGCGCATAGAGGGGATATCCGATATCCGCGAAGAGAGCGACCGCGACGGCATGCGCATAGTGATAGAGGTCAAAAAGGATGCCAACGCCCAGGTCGTTCTGAATCTGTTGTACAAACATACCAACCTTCAGGTCTCCGACGGCATAATAATGCTCGCGCTCGTAGACGGCACGCCGAAGGTGCTCAACCTTAAAGAGTGCCTCTATTATTACCTCGAGCACCAGAAGGATATAATAACGAGGAGAACGAAGTTCGACCTCGGCAAAACGGAGGAGCGCGCGCACATCCTGCGCGGCCTCGTCATCGCCCAGGCGAGCATAGACGAGGTAGTGGAGATATGCAAGACCGCGCGCGACAAGGCCGACTGCGTGGAAAAGCTGATGGCCAACTTCGTTTTGGACGAACGTCAGGCAAATGCCGTGGCGGAGCTGCGTCTCTACAGACTGTCGCACCTCGAGGTGGATAAACTCACCGACGAACTCAGCGAGCTCGAAGCGCAGATAGCGGACTATAAAGACATCCTCGCCAACGAGAGCCGCGTGCTCGCGATAATCCGCGACGACCTGCTCGACATAAAAAAGAGGTACCCCTCCGAGAGAAAGACGGAGATAGCCGTAGATTACGGCGAGATAGAAGACGCCGACCTCATACCCGTGGAGAACGTGGTGATATCGCTCACCCATTCGGGCTACGTAAAGAGGTTGCCCGTCGCCGAATATAAGGCCCAGCATCGCGGCGGCATGGGAGTGACCGCCCATAAGCCCAAGGAGGAAGATTTTGTCGAGCGCATGTTCATCTCCTCCACGCACGACGACATATTGCTGTTCTCCAGCTTCGGCAAGGTATATTCCGTAAAGGGCTATGAGATACCCGAGGCCGCGCGTACCGCCCGCGGCAGGGCAATAGTGAACATAGTGCGCATAGCGCAGGACGAAAAGATAACCGCCATGATCCCTTTGAAAGAGGGCGCCGAGGGCTACATAGCCTTTGCCACAAAGAACGGGCTCATAAAAAAGACGGCGGTGGGCGAGTTCGCTCACATCAACAAAAACGGAAAGATAGCCATAAAGCTCTCCGAAGGCGACGAGCTCATCTCCGTGCAGTTCACGGGCGGGGACGACGAGCTCATGATAGCTTCTTCCGAGGGAAAGTGCATCCGCTTCTCCGAGCGTGACGTGCGCGCCATGGGCCGCGATACGGCAGGCGTGCGCGCGATGAAGCTCGACGAGGGCGACAAGCTGGTCGACATGCTCGTCGTTGACGAAAACAAAGACATCCTTACCGTGACGTCGGGCGGATACGGCAAGCGCACTTCCGCCGAAGAGTACAGGGCTCAGGGCCGTGCCGGCAAGGGCATAAAGGCGGGCGTGTTCAACGAAGCGACGGGCAAGCTCGTAAACATGAAGCAGGTCACCGAGGACGACGACGTCATGATCATCTCCGATGCGGGCGTGATCATACGCATGCACTGCGCCGATATCTCGCGCATAGGCCGCGCCACGCGCGGTGTGCGCCTTATGAAACTGAAAGAGGGCGCGGTTGCCACCGTTGCCGTTACCGAGAGGGACGAGGAGGCGGAGGTGGCCGCTCCCGAAGAGACCGCCGCCGACTCGGCGTCCGCCGAAGAAGCCGACGGCGAAGAGTGATAAAGTCGGGCAAAACGGCGTTTTAAAGCCTGCCCCGCAGCGGTATTCTCCGCTGCGGGGCAGGCTTTGATCATATATTCGTTTATGCTGTCAGGCTATCTTGCCTGCGGCTGTTTCTGCGCGCCCTTGCGGGCGTTGCCCGTGGACGACGGCATTATTATCTCCATTATTTTTATCAGCGCCGAAGAGAGCGGGAACGCCGCCTCTATCACGACGACTATAACGAGTACCTTTGCGTAGTCCCATTCAAGCTTGCTCCAGCCCGTGAACAGCTGTTCTCCCAGCCACGGCACGCAAAAGCATACCACGGCGATCGCAAGGTTTGCCAAAAACAGGACCACACGGTATCCGTTGAACGGCTGGCACACCCTGAACAGCATCACAAGCCCGCTGAATGTCAGCGCTATCATGCACATGGGGATATAGTAGCCGGTAAACTCTTCCGCGTCGAATACCTGCGTCAGGTACATCGACATGACGCACAGTACCATCAGCACGCCGCCCGCGACCGCTCTGCTCATTACGTGCGTTATGAATTTGCCCTGCACGCGCGCGTTGTTCGGCTGCAGCGAAAGGAAGAATGAGGGGATGCCTATAACGCACACTTCCAAAAGCAGCATGTTCTTGGGCATGAACAGGTACGGTTCGCCCATCAGTATGCACAGCGTGGCGAATATCGCGGTAAACAACGTCTTCATCAGGTACAGCGAGGATGAATTTTTGATGTTGTTTATAACGCGCCTGCCCTCTCCTACGATCTTGGGCATGGAATTGAAGTTGTTGTCCATCAGAACGAGATGGCTCACGTTTCGCGCCGCTTCGCTGCCTGATGCCACCGATATCGCGCAGTCGGCCTCCTTCAGCGCGAGTATGTCGTTCACGCCGTCGCCCGTCATGGCAACGGTGTTGCCTGCGGCCTTTATCGTGCGCACGAGTATGGCCTTCTGCTCGGGCGTCACTCGTCCGAAAACGGTGTATTTGTTGGCTACGTTTTCCACTTCGCCGTCGTTAAGGCCTTCGAGCGAAATAAACTTGTCGGCGTTCTCTATTCCCGCCCTACGCGCCACTTCCGAAACGGTCATGGGGCTGTCGCCCGAAATAACTTTTACGGCAACGTCGTTATCTTTGAACCATTTTATCGTATCTATCGCGTCCTCGCGTATGTTGTCCGCAATGGATATGACCGCCACGGGGCGCAGTATCGCGGGCAGTTTGTCGCCCACTATGGGCGAGGAGGAGTGCGCCAGAACGAGCACGCGCATGCCCATCTGCGCATATTGTTTTATTATACGTTCCACTTTGGCGGGCAGAGGCCTGAGCACGAATTCGGGCGCGCCGTAAACGAAGGTGCCCGCCTCGTCGAACGTGACCGCCGAAAGTTTACGTTTGGACGAAAACGGTATCTTTGCGATCGGGCTGAGCTTCGTGCTGTGCCCGAAGTGGTTCGAAAGGGCGATGGAGGTCTGGTTGTTGTCGTCAAAGGCAGAGAGCATGCTGCCGATTATGTCGTTTAAAGATAACTCTCCCACGGTGTTCAGGATTATGCAGTCGTTCACCTTCATCCTGCCGTCGGTTATCGTGCCGGTCTTATCCAGGCATAAAACGTTTACTCTCGCCAGCATCTCCAGCGAATATAGGTCCTGCACGAGGGTATTGTGCCTGGCCAGCCTTATCACGCCCACGGCCAGCGCCACCGAGGTCAGAAGCAGCATTCCCGAAGGGATCATGCCTATAACGACCGTGCAGGTGCGCTGTATCGCATAGTTTATCTGCACGGACGAAAACAGCAGGCCTTCGTGCACGTGTTCCGAGCCGGGTATGCCGGGGTAATATGCCTTGTACGTCCTGAAAAATATGCCTATGGCGATGGGTATTATCAGCATGCCTATCGCCTTTATTATCCATTTGGTGCTGTTCATCAGCTCGGAGTTGGGGCGCTTATATTTCTTTGCCTTGGACGTGAGCTTTTGGATATATGTCTCCTTGCCCACCTTTTCCACGCGGAATTTACCGCTGCCGCTGGATATGAAGCTGCCCGCATACAGCATATCGCCCGCTTTCTTTTTTACCGACACGCTCTCGCCGGTGAGGAGCGATTCGTTCACTTCCACCGAGCCTTCGGCAAGTATGCAGTCGGCAGGCACCTGATTGCCCAGCTCGAGTATGAGCACGTCGTCCAGGACTATCTCCGAAAGGGGGATCTCCGTCGTTTCGCCGTCGCGCATCACTTTGGCCGTGTTTGCCGCCATCAGCGAAAGTTTGTCTATGGAGAGTTTTGAACGTATCTCCTGTATTATGCCTATTACGATGTTCGCGGTGGTAATGAATATTACGAGATAGTTTGTAAGGCCCTCTGTCCTTGCGAGCAGCAGGGCGATAAACGCTATAAGGCACAGCAGGTTGAAAAACGTGCATATGTTGCCTATGAATATGCTCGCATACGATTTGGAATACTTTTTGTTCGTGTCGTTGAACAAAAACTGGCCCATCCTCGTCTGTACCTGCGCAGACGTGAGGCCGGCGTTCAGGTCGGGCGAATAGCGCTCCACATGCGTGTTTATCTTGTTTTTGGGATGGCGGCGGAAGTATTTGTATAACTTCTCCTTGTCGAAGTCGTCCGCCTCCGCGGCCGCGGGCTCGGCCTCGGCCGCCTTTGCTCCGCCCGAGCCGCCGTCGTTTGCTTCGTCGGCCTCGGGCGCTGCGTCTTTTTCGGCGCCGCCGTCGCTTGTGCCGTCGTCTGCGGCGGCCGCTTCTGCGGCCGCGTCTTCTGCCGGATCTTTAACGGCCTCTTCGGTTTCG
This sequence comes from uncultured Clostridia bacterium, assembly GCA_944354725.1. Classification (GTDB taxonomy): domain Bacteria; phylum Bacillota; class Clostridia; order Christensenellales; family Borkfalkiaceae; genus Coproplasma. The sequence continues at coordinate 11,530 of CALVQA010000050.1, read as the reverse complement.
GAGGGCTCGGTGCCTGCCGTCCCCTTTTTAAAATATATTTTGCTCATGATAACCTTTTGGTCCGCGTGTTCGGCGTTGCCGCCCTGCGCCGCGGCGCGCGCTGCCGCAAAAAACGGAATGTACTGCAAAAATTATAACACAGTGCTCATTTTTTTTCAACATTATAGTGCACTTTCGCTGATTTTAATTGCCTTTGCCCTCTTTTTGTTTTATAATTTAAGCATGATTTCAGCTTAACGGCCGTGTTCAGGAGAAAATTTTCGCATGATAGACATCAATCTTATAAGAGAAAATCCCGACCTTGTAAGGGAAAACATAAAAAAGAAGTTTCAGGATAAAAAATTGCCTCTTGTGGACGAGGTGATCGCTCTCGATTCCGAAAAACGCGCCCTCCAGCGCGAAGGCGACGAGAGAAGGGCAAAGCGCAACTCTCTCTCCAAAGCTATCGGCGCCCTCATGAAGGAGGGCAAAAAGGCAGAGGCGGAAGAGGTAAAGGCGGAGGTGAAGGAAAACAACGACCGCATCGCCGAAATAGAATCCCGCCAGACCGAAATAGAGGCGCAGCTCAAAAGGGACATGATGGCTATCCCCAACATCATCGCCGACGACGTTCCCGTCGGAAAGGACGACAGCGAGAACGTGCAGTGGAATACCTATCTCGAGGCAAAGGAGAAGCCGTTCGAAGTGCCCTACCACCTCGATATATTGGAACGCCTCGGCGGCATCGACCTCGACAGCGCCAGAAGGACTTCCGGAAACGGGTTTTACTATCTTCTGGGCGACGTCGCGCGCCTTCATTCCGCCGTGCTCGCATATGCCCGCGACTTTATGATAGACAAGGGCTTCACCTACGTTATCCCGCCCTTCATGATCCGCAGCGACGTCGTCTCCGGCGTTATGAGCTTCGAAGAGATGGACGGCATGATGTATAAGATAGAGGGCGAGGACCTGTACCTTATCGGCACATCCGAGCATTCCATGATAGGCCGCTTTATGAACACCGTGCTCGACGAGGACAAGCTGCCCGTAACGCTCACGTCATACTCCCCCTGCTTCAGAAAGGAGAAGGGCGCTCACGGCATAGAAGAGCGCGGCATCTACCGCATCCACCAGTTTGAAAAGCAGGAGATGATAGTGGTGTGCAGACCGGAGGAGAGCGACTATTGGTACGAGAAGATGTGGTCGTACACCGTGGAACTGTTCGTGTCCATGGGTATACCCGTGCGCACGCTCGTTTGCTGTTCGGGCGATCTGGCCGACCTCAAATACCGCAGCCTCGACGTGGAGGCGTGGAGCCCCCGCCAGAAGAAGTATTTCGAAGTGGGCAGCTGCTCCAACCTTACCGACGCGCAGGCAAGGCGCCTCGGCATACGCTTCAAAAATTCCAAGACGGGCAAGAACGAGTTTGCTCACACCCTTAACAACACGGTGGTGGCTCCTCCAAGGATGCTCATCGCCTTCCTCGAAAATCATCTGCAGGAGGACGGCTCGGTATTCATTCCCGAGGTGCTCAGAAAGTATATGGGCGGCAAGGACAAGATAGTTCCCGTAAAGTGAGGGTTGCTTTTCTGCCGATCCGCGAAATAACTCGGGGCGCGTTTACCGCGCCTCTTTTTTTATGCCGCGCTTTCGGCGTTCATGTGTTTAATTGTTGATATTTTGCGCATTATGTGGTATAATTTTTTGCGCTATATTACTTTGGCATATCACAGCGGAATTTATATGGATCTTGTATTTTTCGATATCGAGTGCGCGAGCGTCTATAAGACCTCGGCAAAAATCTGCGCGTTCGGCTACGTCGTCTGCGACGAAAGTTTCAACATAAAGGAGAAGGAAGATATTCTCGTAAATCCCAAGGGCGCCTTTCATCTCACCGATTCAAAGGGGGAGCGGGGGCTCGTTCTTCCCTATAAATACGCCGACTTCAAAAAACATCCCGATTTTCGCGCGGCGTATCCCAAGATCAGGGCGCTTTTGGAGGACGAAAACAATATAGTTGCAGGGCACGCCACCTGCAACGACGTGAATTACCTCAATCTGGAAACGAAGCGCTTTTCGCTCCCTTCTTTCAGGTTCGCCTTTTCCGATACTCAGCTTTTGTATATGACGATGACGGGCGGATACTCCCGCCAGTACGGTCTGGAATACATAGCAAAGGATCTCGGCGTGGATTTCACTCCCCACCGCGCCGCCGACGACGCGTATGCTACCATGCGCATCGCCGAGGCCATGTGCAGGGTTAACGGCTGTGATTTTGCCGGGCTCGAGCGGATGTTCGGCCTTACGCGCGGCAGGATAGAGAATTACTCGATAGCAAAGCCCGTCACCGCGGGCTATTCCGCATACGTAAAGGAAAGGCGGGAGGCCAAGGAGGAGCGTTCGCAGGCGCGCAGGGATTTTTATATCTACCTTTCGCGCAAAAAACGCCGCAAAGACGGGAGCCTGAAGGGAAAGGTGTTCAACTTTGCCCGTTGCATAGAGGACGACCTGAAACTTTCGGTGCCCCTCCTCGATAAAATATATGCCGCGGGCGGCACTTATACTCAGAAACTTGCGAACTGCAATCTCTACGTCGCCCCGCGCGGCGACGATTCCACCCGCACGAACGCCGCGCTCCTGCGCGACGGGCTCAGGATTGTAACTCTCGAAGAGTTGGGGGCTGAGTTCGATGAGCTGCGGTGACGTCCGCTTTGCGGGCAGCGGTTTTGCGGGACGCCTCCCGGGCGCGTTCGTCGAGCGCGTGTCGCGCGAGCTCGGGGTGCGGGCGGCCGATTTTTTTGCCTCCTACTCGGTTCCCGCGGCGCGCGGGTTGCGCGTAAATACGTTAAAGATCTCGCCGGAGCGCTTCAAAGAGCTCTCGCCCTTTGCGCTCCGTCCGGTTCCGTGGTGCGACTGCGGCTTTTATATCGACGAAGAAAAACCAGGTAAATTTATAGAACATGCCGCGGGGCTCTACTACGTTCAGGAGCCGTCGGCCATGTGCGCCGTTCCCCTGCTGGGCGATATCCGCGGCAAAACCGTGCTCGATCTGTGTTCCGCCCCCGGCGGGAAGGGCACGCAGCTTGCCGCCCGTATGGCGGGAGAGGGGCTGCTGTTTTTAAACGAGATAAACTTTCCGCGCGCCAGGATCCTTTCGCAGAACGTGGAGCGGATGGGCATAAAAAACGCCGTGGTAACGTGCGCTCCGCCCGAAAAGGTCGCCTCGGAGTTTCCCGGCTGCTTCGACGCGGTCTTAGTCGACGCTCCCTGCTCCGGCGAGGGCATGTTCAAAAAGGAGGAGGCGGCGATCTCCGAATGGAGCGAGCAGAACGTTGAGATGTGCGCCGCAAGGCAGGCGGAGATATTGAAGTGTGCCGACGCGCTCTTAAAGGAGGGCGGAACGCTCGTCTATTCCACGTGCACGTTTTCGCGGGAGGAGGACGAGGGGCAGATAGAGCGCTTCTTGTCCGAACATAAGAATTACCGCCTCATGCGCACCGAAAAACTGTGGCCGCACGAGATCCGCGGCGAGGGGCATTTTGCCGCGCTTTTAAAGAAGGACGACGGCGACGAGCGTTCGCTCGCGGCCGCGCGCTTGCAGGACCTTAAGGAACGCGAGAAAGTTTATCGCTCGTTCGAGCGCGAGTTTTTGAACGTAGCCTTCGGCAACCTTATCCTCGTCGGCGAAAGCCTGTATTCTCTGCCCGACGGCGCGCCCGCGCATAAGTTGCAGGCTCTGCGCGCGGGTGTAAAGCTGGGGGGATTCGCATCGGGCAGGTTCGTGCCCGACCACGCGCTCGCCATGTGCCTTAAAGCGGACGAGGCAAACTTTGTGGAGCTTGACGAGGACGTCGCCCGAGCCTATCTTTCGGGGCTCACGTTCGATTGCGGAGGAAGCGGTTGGCGCGTTGCGGCCTGCAAGGGCTATCCTCTCGGATGGGTAAAGGTGAGCGGCGGCGTCGCCAAGAATCATTATCCCAAGGGACTCAGGATCGGCAAGTGATCCTATAAAAAATCGTTTTACGTTTAAACATGCCGCCGTGCCTTATGCACGGCGGCATGTTTTGCGTTTGCGGAAACGAATAGAGGCTCCCCTGCCTGCGCGGGGGAGCCTCTCGCCTTTTAAAGGAGTTTTCAGTTGTTTTCACCCTCGGGTTTGTTTTCGTCGGGCGTGTCGCTTGCCGCGTCGGCGGGCGCTTCAGTTGCTTCGTCGGCCGTGTTTTCGTCCTCGGCCTGAGCGTTCTCTTCGGGGTCCGCTTCGGGAGCTTCGGGAGCTTCGGGAGCTTCGTTCGCCTCGCCGCCTTCGGCGGGAGCCTCGTTTTCGTCTACGACGGATTCGGTAAGGCCGAGCTTCCTTATATAGTGCTTGCGCTTGCCCGCGTATACGTTCTTAACGAAGTTCTTTTTGGCTCTTCTCTTCTTGAGCAGATCCCTTACGAATATCGAAACGAGCGTGAACAGCAGAGCCACGGCAAGTATTATCGAAGCGGTGAGCAGCCATACGTTGGTCTCGTCGGAGTGGTCGTGCTCTTCTTCCTCGTCATCGTCCTCGGTCGCGGAGCCCTTCTCCACGGTCACGTCGGTCGCGGAGTAATCGGCGAATACGTTTACCGCGTTGTTCGCTTTGTCGTTTACGCTGAGGTAAACGAGCGTCTCTTCATAGTCGCCGGAGGTGTAAACATATCCGGTCTCGCCGTCTGCCGCCGTGTCGCCGTTGAAGGGAACGTAGCCCGTATCGTCGTACAGCGAGTAGGTGTAATACAGCGCGCTGTAATCTGCGGGACGCATGTCCTCGGTGAGGTCGCCGCTCTCTACGAATTCGTCGAACTTGCTCTCGTAATATGCTATATTTTCTTCCGAGCTGTCGATTGCGCCTTCGGCGAGCAGGCCGTTGCTCCTGAACAGTTCAACGTACTGCTTTATTATATTGGAGGCGTAGGACTGCGTGAGCGTGCCGAAGTTGTCCTCGGAGGCGGTCGTGTTGCTGTGATCGAACATTACGTAGCTGCCGGGCACGCTGCCGTCGTTGTTCACCTTGTAGGTGTCGCCTTCGGCGGTAACGCCGCTTGCTTCCCTTGCGCCGCTCCAGAGTTCGAGGCTGTAGTTTATCGACTTGTCGCCGGCGTGGATATAGAACGTTATTGTCTGCCACTTATCGGCGATATAGTTGCCTTCGGCATCGTAGCCGAGCTTGGAAACGTCGGCAGTCTCGGGGGTCGCGCCGCCGAAGAGGTTGCCCTCCGCGTCGTATCTCGCGTCTATCACCGAATAGAGCTGCCTGTCGGAGCCGGTGTTGTCGTACCTGAGGTCTGCGCCGCCGTTTTCGCTGCCGATAACGAAGTTTTCTACGGGTTTGGAGTAGCTGAGCACGGTGTTGCCGTCGTCGTCGGTCTCGTATATCATGTAGAGATAATCGCCGTCGACGTATCTGAACACTCTCGTGGTGTTGCCGCCGTCGTCTGCAACGAGGTAGTGGGGAGCCTGTATTCCGCTGCCGCTTACGGCGTCGGAGCTGCTCGTATAATATACGGTGTCGGGGTCGAGGTTTTCGAACGTTACCTGTTCGCCCGTGCCTGCCTCGTAGTATTCTACCGAGTCGTCATAATACTGCCTCGAGTAGTTGTACATGTTTGCGAACAGCTTGCCCTCGCCGTCCTCATAGAGCCCGTCGTTGCGGAGGTAATATACCACATGGTCGCGCGCGTCGTAGCTGTCGTCGTCGTAATCGGGACGGCTGTCGAGGACGTTGCCGCGGCTGTCGTACCAGAAGCTGTAGGAGGGAAGGGTGAAGGAGGATATAGCCGTGCGGTCGCCGTCCTCGGTGAGGTATACGTATGCCGCCGCGCCCGCGCTCGCCTTTACCTTTACGCTTATTGCCTGATAGCCGGATGCCGCCACGGTCTGAGCTTTGCTTGCAAGGAAGCCGTAGTTCATGGCCGCCGCGTTGCTCTCGGCAAATACTTTAACGGTGTTTACTATGAGCAGGGGCTGCACGGTCTCCGTGCCGAATATCTCGTTCCATACTTCGGCGGCATTTTCTGCGGCCGTGATGCTCGAGAGCTCCATGCCCCTTGACGCGAGCAGCTGTTCGAGCCACAGGTATGTGCCGGAGTTGAGCTGTGCGTTCTCTATATAATCCCGGAAATAGTCCTTGTTTATAAGGCCGGCATTCTCGTTGTTGTTTCTGCCGTCGTAGCCTTCGGGGTCGATCTCCTCTTTGTAAACGACGGATGCGCTTGCGCCGTATGCGCCGTTATAGGAGGAGGGACGGGAAATGTTGCTCTCTATGTTGTTGTTCAGAGCGCCGTAAACGGTGTCCATGAAACCGTTTTCGCGGTTGTCGGTGCTCGAGAACGAGAAACTTGCCGAGTAGGTGCCCGTCGTCGCGAGGTCGAACACGTCCTTTTCTACGTCGAAGGTCTGTATGTTCGTCACGGCCGCCCAGCCTGCCTTGTAGGCGGCGGAGGTCGTTCCGTTTATCGAGGTGTTGCCGAAGCCGAAATCGATCTTGAAGGTCTTGTCCTCTTCGAGGGGATTATCCACGAGGAAGAAGCACTGTACCCAGCCGTCGTAGATATCCTCTTCTTCGCCGACGTCGAAGGAAACGCCCGTCGTATCGGCCGTCAACGCGGCGGAGATGTCGTCGTCGTCCGCGTCGTATATCTTCATGGTGGCGGCGCTGTAGCCGTCCATGTCGGAGGTCTTGACCCACATGGAAACTATCATGTGCTCGCCGGCGGGAACGGTGAAGCTGCCGTCGGCGCCTGATATCTCGGCGGTATATGCCGCTCCGCGCGAGGAGAGGAGAACGAGCGCCGTGCTGTTCTCGTCTGCTCCGGGAAGCGTTTCGGCGTTCTTGAACGCATCCTGTATGAGCGTTGCATACCTGCTCGCACCCGCGGCGGAGCTACCCGCAAGCGTTTCGGAGAGTTTGCCGACGGAGAACGACGCGATCACGTCGTTTGCCGTGCTTATGTCGAGCCCGTGATTCATGTGCACGTTGCCGTTGTCGCCCTTGCCCACGTTTATGAATTCGGGCAGCGTGTCGGGGGAGGAGGTCACGTACTTGTCGGCGTCTGCCGTGAGCGTTGCCGAAACGGTGTCGGCGCCGATCGTGGCGTTGTTCCTCGCGTTGCTGCCCGCAAGGTCGATATAGAAGTTCCTGCCGTCGCCTTCGGCGAAGTCGGGAAGGGTCTTGAACCTGTCGTAAACGAAGATCTTCTCTTCGTCTTTGTCGGCTATGGTGCATACCGTGTCGGTATCGGCGCCTTCGTCCCTGAGATAGCCGGCTTCCTGAGCGGCAACAAAGTTTTCGCTGTCGGAAATGTCGGAATAGAGCGTGCAGGCAACGTCGTCGAAGAAGGCGTAGCCTTCGAGCACACCCGAATAATCGCCGTCGTCGTCAGCCCTGCCGAGGCCGAGCTCGACGGTAACGGTGCTCGAGGCAAAGTCGCAGCCCTGCACGAACACGGTGTATTGTACCCAGCCGTTGTTTGCGGTCACGCCCGCGGTGTTTATCGCCTCTATAACGAACTCGTCGATGGAGGTGTCGCCGACGGTCTGCTCCACGGCGATGTATGCGCCGAGGCCCTCTTCCGGGGTTTCGCCGTTGCGGTTATACATCAGGTCGGAGGTCTTTACCCAGACGGATATCTCTGCCGCGGTGTTGGGCTCGAGCGTTATCGTGCTCGCCGAGGAGTACGACTGCGCCGTGCCGTAGCGATAGTCGGTGTTGCGGTAGTTGTGCACCATCAGCACGTGGCTTTCATAGGGCTCGGTGAGTTCCTCGTCGGTGAAATAATTGCCCTCGTCGTCCGAATACAGCGTTACGGTCTCGCCGTTTTCGTCGGTATAGGTCGCCGTGCCGTCAGCGCCTTCGGTGATAACGTCGTGCGTCATGGGATTGGCAATGAGCGCCTTGTCGCTGTCCTCGGAATCGTCGTCAAGGGCGGAGTGAGGGTCGGCGTAAGGTATGTCGCGCGCTCTCATGCCGTTGTAGTCGACGTAGAGGTCTTCGTAATCGTCGTCGTCTTCGTCGAGTTCATAGTTGGCTTCGAGCCTGCTCGCGAGGTCTTCGGCAGACATGGTCTTCCAGCCGCCGGCGCTCGTGTCGATGATACCGTTCATCGAGTAGTTTGCCTGTCCGGACGTCGCCGACGACCAGTTGTCCGGCGTATATATTATGTGAGTGTTTTCTTCGCTGTCGTTGAAAAACTCGAAGTTGCCGTTTAAAATGGTCTGCGTGTCCGTGGGAGAGGTGGTGGTCTCTTTGTCGTCGTCATCGGTTTCGTCCGCGGAGCATGCCGCGGCAAGGCCGAGCGATACGGCCATCACGCCCGATAAGAGCGCAACAGAGAATTTCCTCATCCCGGATTGTAAGCGATATTTCTTTCTGTACATATAACACCTGCAATTATTTATAGTAAAGCAAAAACTTTAAAAAACCGTACTATGATATTTTAATATAAAAGGTGATTATAAGCAAGCATTTTTCCGACGGTTTGAATGAAAAAACAGTTAAAATTTATTTAATTTGCGCAAACTCTTTTTCGGACGGAGCCCGAACGGCTCCGGGGAGGGGAAATGAAAGGCATAAAATACGCGGCGACCGCGATATTTTCGGGCGCGGCGATAGGCGCGGCCAACGGGCTGTTCGGCGGAGGCGGCGGGATGATAGCTGTGCCCCTTCTTTCGGGCGCGATGGACTTCGAAGAAAAGGCCGCCCACGCCACGGCCATACTCATAATAGCTCCCGTCAGTTTCGCGGGCGCGGCGGCATACCTGTTTTCGGGCTGCGTGCTGCCGTACGTGGCGATACCCGCAGCCGTCGGTATGACTGCGGGCGGGGCCGTGGGCGCGTTGCTTTTGAACAAGCTGCCGCTCATGGCGGTAAAGATGATTTTTGCGGCCGTCATGCTCGCCGCAGGCATAAGGATGGTGTTGCCGTGACGGCGTTTGCCTCGTCCGCCGCGGGGAGGGGGAAATGGGGTCTATAATAATAATGTTGTTTGCCGTATGCGCGGGCATTCTCGGGGGGATGGGCATGGGCGGCGGCACGGTGCTCATACCCGCGCTCACCATCTTCCTCGGCGTGGAGCAGCACGCGGCGCAGGCGGCAAATCTTTTGGCTTTCCTGCCAATGTCGCTCCTCAGCCTCAAAGTCCATTTCGGAAACGGGCTCGTCAAGGCGCGCGGCGCGCCGCCGATAATAATACCCGCCGTGCTCTTTTCTGCCGGGTGCGCGCTGCTTGCCGCATGCACTCCGGCGGGATTGCTCAGGCGGATGTTCGGCGCGTTCCTCGTCGCGCTCGCCGTAAAGCAGGCGGCCGACATACGTTCCTCGCTCCGCGCGGCAAAAAAGAAGGGCTGAGCTTTTCAGGCCGTCCGCTTTGCCTTTCTCTTGCCGAGGGTGCCGAGCAGCGCGTTTTTGGCGGGCGAAAGCGAATAGGTCTTGAACAGCAGGAAGGCGGCGGCGGTGAACGCCGCGAGGGCCGCTCCGCATACGACGAGCCCTGCGAACGGCGGCAGCCGCTCCTGCAGTATCCCCGCGAGCAGTTTGCCGAACGCGCAGCTCATGGCGCACGCCGCCGCGCCGCGCGCGGCGTAGCCGAAAATTTTTATGCCGGGGCAGAGCTTTTTCAGCAGCCTCATGTTCAGCGCCGACGTGATGGCGAAGCTCGCCGCGAGTCCCGCCGCGTGCGCATACACTCCGATGAACGGCGTCAGCGCAGCCATGCACGCCAGAGTGGCCGCGGCGCCGCAGAAGTAATAGGCGAGCGTCTGTTTTTCTCTGTTCATGGAGTTGAGCACGGTGCCCGTTATCATTGACAGGCACATCGGCAACAGCATGAAACAACAGTTCTCCACTATCTGTCCGCTCAGTTCGTTCGAAAAGAGTATCTCGCCGGCCGCTCCGCCCAGGGCGAACAATGCGGGGATCAGGGTGAAGGCTATAAGTATTGCCGTCTTAAGCGATTTTTCCACGTCGGCTTTTAGCATGTCGGCGCGGTTTTTATAGTAGTTCTCCGAAAGTTCGGGCGCGAGCACCACGGCTATGCTGCCTATCAGCGAGGACGGTATGAACAGTATGGGCACGGCCATGCCCGCCGCCACGCCGTAAAGGCTCACCGCTTCGGCGTCGGTAAGTCCGCACGTCTTTACCAGAAGATAGGGCATGAGCACCGCCGCGAGCGAGTTGAGCAGCGAAGCGGAAGTGCGCATGGCGGTTATAGGCAGTGAGGAGGAGAGCAGCGGCTTGAGCTGGCTTTTCGGATTTACTAACCTGCCGCCCTTTTTGAAGTACCAGAACAGCGACACGGCGAACGAAAACACATACGAAACGAACACTGCCGCGGCCGCCCGTCTTGCCCCGTCGGCGGCGCCCGAAGCGCCCGCCACGAGCGCGCAGCCCAGCACCACCATGAGGGCGTCCTCCGCAAGCTCTATCAGCGAATACGGCATGAACTGCCTGTCGCCCCAAAACGCTCCGCGCATCACCGAGTAAACGGAAGTTATTATAAGGCCGGGCAGTATTATCAAAAACACTTCCAGGCATCTCTCGTCTGAGAACATCAGTCCGAAAATTTTTTGCCCCGCGAATATCAGCGCCGCGGCCGGCACGGTGAATATCAGCGTGCCCGCTATCCCCGCCGTCACGACGGCGCTCTTCCCCGCGGTGTTGCCCATGGCGTTCTGTTTGGTTATAAGCCGCGAAACGGTCACCGGAACCCCTGACGACGCCGCCGTTAGCAGCACGGAAAAAATCGAAAGGGCGATCTGGTATATGCCCAGCCCTTCGGCGCCCATCATGCGCGACAGCGCTATCCTGTATACAAAGCTCAGGCTCTTTTCCACGGTCGAAAAAAACGTTACCTGCGCCGTAGTCCTGTAGATACTTGTACTCATCAACAATATTCTACAAATTGCGCGCCCGGTTTATGATTGCGCGCCTAAAAGGCGGACGATATTTTGTCTGCGTCGGCAAAAAACGTCGGCAGGCGGCATATCATATAGCGATGTATGAACTTAAACTTTCAAAACCGCGGCTGTACAGGGTAAAGGCCGGGCAGACGGCCCGCATGATCTCCGAAGCGTTCGGCTGTCCCGTGCCGGACGACGTGCGCGCGGGCGACGTCGTCACGGTGCGGCGCGACCTCTTCGCTTACAGGGCGCGCGTCGGCGACACGTATGCCTCCATAGCCGAAAAATTCGGGGCGGGAGAGGAGGAGCTTCGGAGTATGAACGGCGGCGCGCCCGTATATCCCACCTGCACGGTATATGTTCCGCGTTCCCGTGCCTGAGGCCGCCGCGGCGGCCGTTTTGACGGCAAAAACGCCCCGAGGGTAAATAAAATGCGGCGGCAATCATATAATACACTATAAAATAACAGACGGCCGCGCCTCGTGCGCCGTTGCCCCGGGGCGCGGTTTCCCAGTAAAACGGAGGTAAAAATGTCATTCTTTTCCAATTTTCAGTCGGACAAATGCCCCGGCGCGATAAGCGGCAACCCGCTTAACGGAATGTGTGAAAAAGTGTGCATACAGGCACAAAA
>CALVQA010000049.1 GCA_944354725.1 uncultured Clostridia bacterium | reverse complement strand
AGAATCTTTTTAAGTATGCAACGAAAGAACTTTCGCAGGACGCTTTTCTTTGCTGGCTGTTTGCAAATTACGAATGCGAGCAAGAAGAAGTAAGTGACTTTTCACGATATATGCTTTCCTGGCTTATCACAGACAATTTGTCGTTGGAGAACGGCAAACAAATCACGGAAGTAAAAATAAAGAAACAAGTAAAAAATATAGACGTGGCGATCGAATGCAAATTTTTTAATGTTCCGCACGTCATTATAATCGAAGATAAAACGAGCTCAACGGCTCATGACGAACAATTGAACAGATATCAGGCAACAGTAAACGATACCTATGGCGATACATACAAGAAATGTTTCGTATTTTTTAAAACAGATCTGATCGGAAAAGAAGAAAAAGAGAAACTGAAAACCTACGGCGGCTGGAGAGTCGAACAGGCACAAGACATCTACGAAGTTTTCAACTCATTTTTGGAAAGCAGATGCCTATCCGATTTCAACAATGAAATATTGCATTATTATTACGAAAATCTGATCGATATCTTTAGCGACATAAAACATCGCCCTCAAAAAGTTTCCGAATGGAGTTTACGCGCATGGCATTCGTTTTTTGAAGATTATACCCCTGTTTGCGGCTTAAAGCCCGATGCGGAAATTCGTTCGTATCAAAAGCAATACTTTTATTATAAATTCATCATTGATAGGCATGAAAACGATTTACCGTGCATAGAAGTCAGAAGCCGTGACTATCATGATACCGTATTAAAATTCAGAGTGGTTTTATATAACGTCGATAATGCAAAAAAAACAGAAGAAAACATTTCAAAATGGAAAGACATTCTGACTTGGAACGGCATAAAAACATGCAACAGGATAGACCCTGCTAAAAATCAGCAAATAGGGATATTCGAACGAAAATCGGCGAACGATACCGAGGCGGCATTGAAAAACGTTTTTGATGAAGTCGGTCAACTTTTACTACGTCTCTATGCGCATTGACGAAACCGCCTTTTAGCATGAAACCATAACAGATTTGTTGCAGGCAAATTAAATGCACGGGCGCGCGGACAGAATTTTCTGTCCGCGCGCCCGTGCACATATAGAATATACATATTACTATTACTGATATAATATATCGGATTTATCTTATTTTTCGCTTTTATATCGTTTGATTTTTGTTCTGTACTCCGCCTTCTCCGTTTTGCGCTGTTCTTTGATATATGCTTTCAGCTCTCTGAACGCGACGGCCTCTCCCTTTTCGGCCATAAGCGAAAGAAAGTACCTGAGATCGGCGGCCGTCTCCTCGTGCATATATCCCACGTCGGTGCGGCGCTCGAAATATTCGAGCGCGCTGCGGCAGGTGTAATCTTTTTTAAGGTATATCCTGCACGCGGCTACCCTGTCGCATATCATTTCGCCGAGATATTTTGCGGGCATCTTTACGGGGGCGTTTTTGCCCGACTTATCGACGTCGCGCCAGTATTCGAAATGATGTTTGTTGCGCCCCTTATGGTGCAGCCAGGCCGAGGAATAACCTAAAACCACCCTCTCTTTTACCTGCGGGCTCATATTGCCCTGATAAAATCTTGCGCCCGCAAAAAACTCGGAGGGGCTGTATTTGGAGAGGTCGTGAGTGAGCCCCTGCCATATCAGGCCCGCCTTAAAACAATATTTGCACACCTTTAAACGGTGACGCGTTACAGTTAAAAAGTGTTTGAGCATCTTCATGCGCGTGTCCCCCCTATACCTCCAGCTCCATTCCGTCGTATGCGGCGATCACGTTATATTCACGCTCCAGCGCGGCGAGGCGGGAGGTGAGCGGGTTGCCGTTGTGCGAAAAATGCGTTATAACAAATCTTGTATGCCCGCCGCACACACCGTGGCGCAGCAGCTCGTCAATGACCTCGGCGCAGTCCTCTATGTTCATATGCCTCGGGCGCGCGATGCCCGTGCGGTCGGCATAGGTGCAGTCGAGGGCGACCACGTCGGCGGCGGCGCCGTTTTCGCTCAGAAAGCGATAGATGTCCCTGTCGGGAAGAGCGGTATCGTGCAGATGAAGATACCCTCTGCCGCCGTCGGATATATAGAACAGCACGGCGTCCTCGGCGGTACCGTGGTTTGCAGGCACGGTCATGATCTCGTACCCGCCGGCACGGTATTTGCCGTACGGAGAAATTTTGTTGAACGCCACGTTGGCCGCAACGACGGGCTTCATCTCCCTGCGCGTGCACTCGGCAAACACCGAGGCGACTTCACGGTTGCCGTATATGTTCAAAATGCCGTCAAAATCGCCCGCATAGCGATAGCCGCGCAATATAAAGTCGTGCGCGTAAAAATGATCCATGTGCGAATGCGTTACGAAAATGTATTTGAGGCGGGAATAGTCTATGCCGCGCATCAGCGAATGGATATATGCCTCGGGAGGGAAATCTACCGAAAGTTCGGAATTTATCAGTACCTGCGAGCGGGTGCGCAGCTCTCTGCCGCCTATCCTGCGTATGTTTTGGCATATTTTACAGCCGCAGAACATGGCGGGCACGCCCTCCGCGGCGGCCGTCCCCAAAAAATGAATTCTCATGACATGCAGTATAAAATCAAAGCAAAACAGGGCGAAATTTGCGTTCGCCCTGCAAGATTCATATCTCGTAGATTATCGTGACCGGCCCGTCGTTGAACTGCTCTATCTTCATATCGGCGCCGAACACCCCCGTCTTTACGGGTATGCCGCATGCGGCAAGCTCTTTTGCTGTGCGAAGATAGAGTTCCTCGGCGCGGGCGGGCCGTTCGGCGGCCGTGAACGAAGGCCGGTTTCCGTGCGAGCAATCGCCGCAGAGAGTGAACTGCGATATGAGCAGCACCTCTCCCCCGACGTCCCTCGCCGAGAGATTCATCTTGCCTTCGCCGTCCTCAAAAATGCGCAGAGCGGCTATTTTTTTTGCCATGGCGGCGGGCATATCGTCGGAATCCCCCGACTTTACGCCGAGGTAAACGGCGAGCCCGAAGGGTATTTCCGATATGAGTTTACCTTCTACCGAAAGCGAAGTGCGCCCGACGCGCTGGATAACGGCCTTCATGCAGCCCTAAGATCATTTACCCACGCGCGACATATATTCGCCCGTGCGCGTATCGATGCGGATAACTTCGCCCTCTTCCACGAACATGGGAACTTTTATGGTGGCGCCCGTTTCGACTACGGCGTTCTTCATGGCGTTGGTGGCTGTGTTGCCCTTTACGCCGGGCTCGCACTCGATTATTTTGAGTTCCACGAAGTTTTCGGGCTCCACGGAGAACGCGGTGCCGGAGAGGAACTTCATGGTGACGCTGTCGTTCTCTTTTATATACTTCAAAGCCTCCTCTACCTGGCTCAGGTTGAGGGTGGTCATCTCGAACGTGTCGGGATCCATGAAGTAGTAGAATTCGCCGTCGGTATAGGAATAGGTCATTTTGCGAGTCTCCACCTGAGCAGTTTCGAGCTTTGCGGTGGGGTTGAAGGTGACGTCGGAAAGGACCTGACCGGTCACCACGTTTTTGAGCGTCGCTCTGACGAAAGCCGCGCCCTTGCCGGGTTTTACGTGCTGGAACTCGGTAACGGTGTAAACGCCCTTGCCGTTGTATTCGAAAGTCGAACCTTTGCGGATATCGCCCGCCATCATAGATGCCATAAATATATCTCCATTATCAAATTTTTTTTATAAACAGCGGCGCGGCTGCGCCGGCAAGTTACAGGATGATGAGGTTTTTATCGGAATCGGTAAGGCTGATCACCCTGCCGTCCTTTAAGGCGACGCTGTCCTCTATGCGGATGCCGAAGTCGCCCTCGAAGTATACGCCCGGCTCGTCGGAGAACACCATGCCGTCCTTGAGGATATCGCAGCTCTTGGGCGAGAGCCTGGGGAATTCGTGGATGTTCACGCCTATGCCGTGCCCCAAAGAATGGGTAAAATATTTGTCGAGCTCAGCCTCTTTGAGCACTCCGCGCGCGACGGCGTCGGCTTGGCTGCCCGTCATGCCGGGAACTATCCTCTCCTTTGCTGCCATGTGCGCGGCGAGAACCTTTTCGTATGCTTTTTTAAATTCGCCGTGCTTTTTGTCGTCGCCGAAGAGCATGGTGCGCGTGCAATCGGAACAATAGCCGCCCCACTTGCAACCGAAATCGACGAGTATGACGTCGCCGAATTTCAGCTTTCTTTCGCCCGTCTCGTGATGAGGCACCGAAGACCCCTCGCCGAACGCCATTATCGTTTCGAACGAAGTGCCGCTCGCGCCGTATCTGCGCATGCGGTATTCGAGTTCGGCAGCGGCGTCGTTCTCGCTCATGCCCTCTTTAAACGCGCCGAGCATGTCGGTAAACGCCCTGTCGGCTATCCCGCACGAGCGCTCTATGGCGGAGAGCTCCGCATCCTCCTTTACCCCCATTGCCTCGGTAAAGGCGGGAGTGCAGTCGATAAGCGCGTCTGCCTCGGAGGAAAGCGCGATGTACTCCTCCGCGGTGATCTTAGAAAGCGCCACCGCCAGCTTTTTGCAGCCGACGAGAGAATAATATCCCCCCTCGGGGACGGGCGCCACGGCTATCCCGCTGCCGGAAAGCGCCGCGGAAGCCGCCTCCAAATAGCGCGCATCAGTATAAAAGCACGCGCCTTTTTCGTCTGCGAGCACCATTCCGTCGGAACTGTAAAAGCCCGTGAGATAAAAGCGAAGGTCGGGCGAAGTGACGGCGAGCTTATCTGCCCCCGAAGCGCCGAAAATTTTTTTGCACCTTTCAACAAGCATACAACGCCTCTTAAAACCGCACGTATATCTTTTTCTATATTTTAACAAAATATGCGCGATATGTCAAACCATATTTTGCGCCGCAGAGCTATTGCAGGGCATAATACATGTCTTTCATGGCGCGCGCGTCCTCGGCCTGAGTCCCGTCGGACTCGCTGACTATATACGGCTCGAGACGGAGCTCCTTTAAAGCCGAAGCGAGCGGCAAAAATTCAGGGCCGTATTGGGTATCGGCAAACGTGAGATGCTTTATTTCGCCCTTGCCGCCGTACATTATCTTGGAAAAATGCACGTGGAAATTTTTAACGCGGTCGTAGCCGAGCTCGGATATCATGTATTCGAGGCGGGCCCTGTAGTCGGCCGCGGTCCTGAGGCTGCCGCCCTCGCGCGAGTTGAGATGGCCGAAATCCACGCAGGGAGTGAACACCCTGTCTATCTTGCAGAGGCGCACCACCTCCTCCAGAGTACCTATCTGGGCAAGTTTGCCCATCACCTCCGGGCAGAACATGATGTCTTCGTAGCCGTTTAAGTAAATATAGTCGCGCAATACCTTGAGGCGCTCCTCCGTGAGCGCCACGGCCGCCTCGCGCGAGGCCTTGCCCTGCGCGGCGGGATGGAACACCAGCCTGCCGCCGCCGAACAGTTTTAAAAATTTGGCGCTCTCCAGCACGTAGCCGAAAGATTTTTGCGCCGCCTCGTCGGACGGATTGGCAAAATTGATGAAGTAGGGTGCATGCACGGATATCTCCACATCCTGCGCGGCGAACGCCTCGCCTATGGAGACTGCCTTCCCCTCCGACATGTTCACTCCCCTGCCGAAGGAATATTCGAAGCAGTCGAGCCCGAAGTCTTTTACGTACTTCGCCGCCTGCTCCGTGTGCTTGTACCCTTTTTCGTAAAAACTTAAGCTGTTGCCGCTGGGGCCGAACTTAATCATCGCAGATCTCCGCAGCCGCGTCCGTCGCGCCCGCCATCTTGACGTCGCGCCCGATCTGCGCGGAGAGCTCCTCCGCCGACGCAAACTTTTTTATTGCGCGTATGTAATTCAAAAACTTTATCTTTACGGTTTTGCCGTAGAGCTCTTCGGACATCCCCTCCAGATACACTTCGAGCACGGCGGCCTCTTCGCCGAACGTGGGCCTGGGGCCGAAATTTGCCACCCCCCTGTAAGCCGAGCCTTCGATCTCCGCCTCCACGCCGTACACGCCCTGCTTTACGAGGGCCTTGTCTGCGGGATATTCGACGTTGGCCGTGGGGAAGCCGAGCTCCCTGCCCCTGCCGTGCCCCTTGAGCACCTCTCCGCATACAAAATATTCGCGGCCCAAAAGCTCGTTCGCGCGGGCGATCTCTCCGCGGCCGAGGCAATCTTTTATGAGCGTGGTCGAAACCTTTTCGCCGCCCGAGACGACGTCTTTTACCGCCATGTACCACACGCCGTTATCCTCGTCCTCGGCATAATTTTTTAAAGTGGACGACTTGCCTTTCGCCCCCGCGCCGAAACGGAAATCTTTTCCGCTCATATAGGCCTTTACGTTTATATGCTCTTCTACGTTCTTTAAAAAGTCGGCGGCGGAAGTATTTTTAAAATCTTCGGTATAGTCTATCTTCAGTACAAATTTGGCTTTGTACGCTTCGAGCATGGCGAGACGCTCTTCGAAGGTGAAAACCTGCCTGCCGCCCTTCCCCTCGGCGAACATCATTACGCCGAGGTCGAGCCCGTTTATCTTTGCCTGCAAGGCGGCCTTTTTTAAAAGCTCGGCATGGCCGACGTGTATCGCGTCGAAACAGCCGAGCACGACGAGCGCGGGAAAATCGTATTCGTCCCTGTTGTAGTTTACTATTTCTAACATAACTTTAACCTCGACCTTAAAATCGTTCCGTCGCCCTCTCCCACTCCGTAGAACGAGCCGTCGGCGCGATATACCCTGTATTTCCCCTCGGCAAGATCAAGCCTTACGGGAAGCCCGTTCACATATCTCTTTTCATCGAAAAGCGAAAGTTTTACCTTAGGATACGGCAGAACGCCGTCGACGGGGATGAGAAAAGACATTATGTTCTCGCAGGAAAGATCCTGCGTTTTTACCGAATCTTCTATTTTGAAACCGCCGCTCTCCGTGCGGCAGAGCGCGCTCATCGCCGCAAGAGTCCCCAAAGAGGAGGCAAGGTCGTGAGCGAGCGAACGTATGTAGGTGCCGCCTCCGCACTCTATCACGAAGCGGAAGGTGTTTTCGTTCACCCTGCCGAGCAACGAAAATTCGCCCACGCTGACCTGCTTGGGGGGAAGCTCCGCCTGCACGCCGCTGCGGGCGAGCATGTAGCTGCGCACCCCGTTCACGTTCTTTGCGCTGTACGCGGGCGGCACCTGTAAAATATCGCCCGTGAGGGCGGGCAGAGCCCCTTTTATCTCCTCCTCGGAGGGGATCTTATCGCATTCGCCCGTCACGGTGCCGGTGGTATCCAGCGTATCGGTAGTAAAACCGAAAGTGAACTCGGCGACGTAGCGCTTGCGCTTTGCCAAAAAATAATCGAAAAGGCGCGTGGCGTTGCCGCAGGCTACGGGAAGCACTCCGCTTGCCATGGGGTCGAGCGTGCCGAGATGCCCGCACGGCACGCCTATGAGCCGCTTTACGACGGCCACCTCTTTGGCCGAGGACACGCCCTCCTCTTTATTTACGTTTATGAAGCCCGAAACGGGGCACAATGTATCGCTCATAGATGCTGAAAAACGGCGTAGGTGAGCCGCTCTATCACCTCTTCGTATTCGCCGAAGAGCATGCAGCCGCTGGCGAGCGTGTGCCCGCCGCCGCCGAAAGTTGCCGCAACGGCGTTCACGTCGGCGCGTTTGCTGCGCAGCGACGCCTTATATTGCCCCTTTTTCATCTCCAGAAGGGATACCGAGACCTCCACCCCGTCGACGGTGAGCGGATAGTCGACGAAGCCCTCCGTCATGCTGCGGTCGGCGCCCGTTTCGGAAATATCGGAGTCTTTTACGAGAATGAACGCCAGCCTGTCGTCCAGGGCGAAGCGCATGCCTGAGAGAGCGCGCGCAAAAAGCAGAGCACGCGCCTTTTTTTGGCGGGAGAACATCTCGTAATTTATCCTGTTCACGTCCGCGCCCGCCGCACGCAGCCCTGCCGCAACCGAAAACGTGTGCCCGGTGACGTCGCTGTGGGTGAATGTGCCGCTGTCGGTGACCAATCCGAGCATAAGGAGGTCGGCGATCTGCCGCGTGACGGCGAAGCCTGCCGCGGAGAGCACCTCCGGCATTATCTCGCAGGTGGCGGAACACACGCGCACGCAGTTGTATTTTGCAAACCCGCCGTTGGAGACGTGATGGTCGATACACACGGTGTCGCCCTTGAAGCGGGAAAACGCGTGTCCGAACTCGCCCATGCGCGCCGCGTCGGCGCAATCGACGGCGATAAAAAGGTCGTAGTCGTCGGCGGGGAGGGAAGTCCTCACCTCGTCCATGCCCGGAAGGAAGAAAAACTTTTCGGGCGGGGCGTCCTCGCATACGAACTCCGCCGTTTTGCCCGCCGCACGCATCGCAAGGCACAGCGAAAGCCCGCTCCCCAGCGCGTCGCCGTCGGGGCGGGCATGGCAAAATATTGCCGCTTTTTGTGCTTTTTTAAGACGGGCGGCAACGGCCGCCAACTGCGCTTCAGTCGTCATCCTGCGGTTTTACATCCAGCTTGTTAAGAATTTCGTCGATACGGGCGCCGTATTCCATGCTCCCGTCGAGTATGAACGTGAGCGCGGGCACGGTGCGCATGCGGAGCATGCCCGAAAGCTCGTGACGGATGAAGCCCGCGTTTTCCTTGATGGTTCCGAAGGACTTCAGCTTATTCTCTTCCGACACGTCGAATATGCTCACGTAAATTTTTGCCGTTTTGAGGTCGGGCGCGACGTCGGCGCCCGTAACGCTTATTATTGCCGAGAGGGAAGGCTCTCTGTCGCGCAGCTTGCGCGAGACGACCTCGTACACCGCCTTCCTGAATTCGCTGTTCAAGCGCTCTCCCCTTAAACCCTTCATATCCTGATCCTTATATCCGTTTGCCTAACAGGTAGCCCCGCAAGCTCAGTTTTTGGGGATCTCCTGTATGATATAGCACTCTATCACATCGCCTATCTTTATGTCTTTGAAGCCCTCTATCGAGCAGCCGCATTCGAAGCCGTAGTTCACTTCCTTTACGTCGTCTTTAAAGCGCTTGAGCTGCTGGACGTTGCCCTCCACTATGAGCACGTCGTCGCGGTAGATGCGAAGTTTGCCGCCGCGCACTATCTTTCCGTCGGTGACGTAGCAGCCGGCGACGTTGCCGACGCCCGTTATGCGGAATACCTGGCGCACTTCGCACTTGCCCATGTATATCTCCTGATACTTGGGCGCTATCATGCCCTTTAAGGCGCCCTCGACGTCGTCGAGCAGGTCGTAGATTATGCGATAGGTGCGCACATCGACCTTGCTGCGCTCCGCGAGCGCCCTCGCCTTTGCGTCGGGACGGACGTTGAACGCGAGGATTATGGCGTCGGAGGAATCGGCGAGCATCACGTCGCTCTCCGTGACCGCGCCAGCGCCGCTGTGGATGACCTTGATCTGCACCTCTTCGTTGGAGAGCTTTTCGACCGACTGTTTGACAGCCTCCACCGAGCCCTGCACGTCGCCCTTGATTATGAGGTTGAGCGTTTTTATGTTGCCTTCGGCTATCTTGCCGAACACGTCGTCAAGGGTGATCTTGGAGGTCTGCTGGACGCGCGCCTCGCTCTCCTTTCTCTTCCTCTCCTCTATTACCTGCTTCATCAGTTCCTGCGACACGGCGTATATGGGATCGCCCGCGTTGGGAACTTCTTCGAAGCCGAGTACGGACACCGCCGTGGACGGCCCCGCCGCCTTTACCTGCCTGCCCTTGTCGTCTATCATGGCGCGGACGCGGCCGGTAACGGTGCCGGATATTATATTGTCGCCCGTGCGGAGGGTGCCGTTCTGAACAAGCACGCTTGCCACGGGGCCCATGCCTTTATCGAGTTTGGCTTCTATGATGGTGCCGCGCGCCTCCCTTTCGGGGTTGGCCATAAGATCCATCGTCTCGGCAACGGCAAGTATGCTTTCGAGCAAGGTGTCTACGCCCTCGCCGGTCTTTGCCGACACGGGGCAGACTATGGTCTCGCCGCCCCACGCCTCGGGAAGGAAGCCGTAATTGGTGAGGGATTGCATCACCCTGCCCACGTCGGCGCCCTGTTTGTCTATCTTGTTGACGGCCACTATTATCGACACGCCGGCAGCTTTGGCGTGGTTGATCGCCTCCACCGTCTGCGGCATTATGCCGTCGTCGGCGGCGACTACGAGCACGACTATGTCGGTGACCTGAGCGCCGCGCGCGCGCATCGCCGTGAACGCCTCATGGCCGGGAGTATCGAGGAAGGTTATCTTTTTGTCGCCCAAAGCAACGGAGTAAGCGCCTATGTGCTGCGTTATGCCGCCCGCTTCGCCCTCGGTGACTTTGGTCTTGCGTATATAATCCAAAAGGGAGGTCTTGCCGTGGTCGACGTGGCCCATCACGGTAACGACGGGCGCGCGGGGAACGAGGCTCTCTATCTCCTCCACGGTATCGGCCTGCTTTTCGATGAGTTTTTCCTCTGCCGTCTTTTCGGGCTTATATTCGAGCTCTATGCCGAGGTCGGCGGCTATCATGAACGCCGTTTCGTAGTCTATAGAGCCGTTCACGGTAGTGACTATGCCGTCTTTGAACAGGCGCTTGGTTATCTCTACCGCGGTAACGCCGAGCTTTTCGGAGAGCACTTTGATGGGGATATTGTCGGTAGTGACGACGGCATGTTCGATCTTGACCGTCTGCACGATCTGCTTTGCGGCCTTTTTGGTGCGCACCTTGCGGTATACGCCCCTCTCGTCGTCGAAATCCTCCACGCTTGCTCCCTGCTGTTTCTGGAGAGAGCGCTTGTTCAAAGGCCTCTTTTCCTTTTCGCTGTAAGTTCTGTCGCCGCCCTTCTTTTTATCGGGCCCGAAGTTTTTGGCGGGCTTTGCCGCGGCGGATGCGGCAGGACGCGCTCCCGCGGAGAGCCTTTGCTGCATGCCGGGGCGTCCCGCTCCCTGAGCGCCTGCCGGACGGGGAGCGCCGGGACGCGGCTGCTGGCCGGGACGAGGCGGGCGCGTGTCTCTGTTTACGAACGTACGGTTATCGTTCTGCCTGGGTTTGCCGGAGGCAGCGGCGGAACGGTCGCGCGGCTGAGGAGAACGGGGGGCGTTTTCCTGCCTGCGGACGGGCTGCTGAGCGGCAGCCGCGGGGCGGGGCTGAGGCTTTGCCGCAGCGGGCGACGGGGCGGACTGCTCCCGACCGGAAGCGGTCTCCGCGGCGCCGACGGAGCTCTCGGCCTTTGGAGCAGGCTCCGCGATATCTTCGGCGGGCGACGGTTTGGCGGCCTGTTCGGGCTGTTTTTCGGGCTCGGGAGCGGGCCGTTCCTGTTTTACGGCAGACGCCTCTTCCGCAGCGGGCTGCTTTGCCGCCTCTGCGGCCGCACGCTCCGCCTTTTCCCTTTCGGCCTGCTCCGAGGCAATGCGCTCCTCCTCCTGCTTTTTAGCGGCCTGGATGGCGCTCTCCATATCGGACAGCTTTTTGAGTATCTCCGACACCCTCTTTTCGGAAGCGTTCACCTTTTTGCCAAGCTCTGACAGGGTGCCGCCGGATACCAGCTTTCCTATATTTTCAGCGTTCTCGTATTTGTTTGCCATATTTTAGTTTATGCCTCCAGCATATAGTTCAAAATTTTCGTCTGCGGCCGAAATTATAGCTTTGGCGAGATGCAAGTCGGTCACCGCCGCTATTTTGCAGCCCGGTTTGTGCACGCAGTTTTCCAAACCCGACCTGCACACCATGAGCGGGCAGCCGTGCCTGCGCGCAAATTTCTGCGCGAGCCTGAAGCAATTCTGCGAAGCCGTCGAACAGGCTATTATCAGGTGCACGCCGCGTTTAAGGCAGCCGACCGCGCCCGAACCGAGCGTTATCTTGCGCGCGCGCAGGCAGAAACCTATAAACGTTTCCGCCTTAGCTCTTTTTTCCAAAATACGCCTCCTCTATGCGCGCGTACACTTCGTCGGGCACCTCGCACGAGAAAACCTTGTTTATCAGCCGCTGCTTTTTAAGCTTTTTTATGCAATCGGGGTCGTCGCATATGTACGCGCCGCGCCCCTGGGCTTTGGACGTGAAGTCGATGAATATTTCCCCGCCTGCATTTTTTACTATGCGCAGCATCTCGCGCTTTTCTTTGAGCGCGCGGCAGGCTATGCACATGCGCAGCGGGATCTTTTTAGTTTTCGGCATCTTCCTCAGCGGGCTCTTCGCCCTCCTCCGCGCCGGGGATAACACCCAGCTTTTCGGCCGCGCTGCGGCTCTTTACGTCTATCTTCCAACCGGTGAGACGCACGGCGAGGCGGGCGTTCTGCCCGTCTTTGCCTATAGCGAGGGAGAGCTTATCGTCGGGAACGACGGCCATGGCCGTCTTTTCCCCGTCGAGCTGGGTGACCGAAAGCACCTTTGCGGGAGAGAGGGCCTTGGCTATGAATTCGAGAGGATCCTCGCTCCAGGGGATTATGTCTATCTTTTCGCCGCCGAGTTCGGCAACGACCGCGTTTACCCTGGCGCCCTTGTTGCCTACGCAGGCGCCTATCGCGTCGACGCGGGGGTCTTCGGAACTTATGGCCATCTTGGTGCGGGAGCCCGCCTCGCGGCTGACTTCCTTTATGACCACGGTGCCCTGCTTGATCTCGGGCACCTCCTCCTCGAACAACTTTCTTACAAGACCGGGAGAGGAACGGCTGACGAGCACCTGCGCGCCGTTGTAGCCGCTCTTTACCTTCTTTACGAATACTTTTATTTTATCGTTGACGTTATAGACCTCGCCGGGGACCTGGTCGGAGGGCAGAAGCACGCCCTCTATCTGGCCCTTGCCGAGGTCGATATACACGTTTTTGACGTCCTTTTTGCGCACCACGCCTATGAGCAGCTCGCCCTCTTTGTCGGCAAATTCGCTCATGGCGGCGTCGCGCTCGGTCTCGTGTATCTTTTGCAGGATGACCTGCTTGGCCGTCTGTGCGGCTATGCGCGAGAAATCTTTGGGGACGAATTTTTCGGTGAGCTTGTCGCCGAGCTTTGCGCTCTTTTTTACGGCGCGCGCCTCTTCCAAAGAAATTTCCTTTTCGCGGTCGGCGACCTCTTCCACGACGGTCTTTACCGTGTAGAAGTCGAGCGTGCCCTTTTCGGGATTGAGCTTTATTTCGACGGCGCCCACGGTGCCGGCATACTGCTTTTTGCATGCCGAAACGAGAGCGTTTTCCAAAGCCTCTAAAAATACTTCCTTGGGGATACCCTTTTCCCTTTCGAGGTCGTCAAGCGCCAAGAAAAAATCTTTGTTAGTCATCTTAAAATCTCCTGAGAATAAATATTCACGAATTTTTCGCCCCGCCGAGGGGGAAAATTTAGTGAGGCCGAGAAACGATGTCTCTTCTGCGGCGTTTTTAGGCGCCCGCATTCAAGAGCTGCCCACAAAATACCTTTCGCAAAGCAGAGCGCTTTCGCGTACGCGTCAATCGAATTTTACGGCCCTGTTTATTTTGGCTATCTTTGTTTTGTTTATCTTTTCTTCCGAGCCGCCTAAAAGCAGCGTGACGGAATTTTCGTCGTAGGCGGAGAGCACGCCCTCCAAAAACTTTTTGCCCCTGAGCGGAGCATACAGTTTCACCTCCACCTCCCTGCCAAGGTTCCGCTCGAAATCGCGGGCGGTCTTGAAGGGCCTGTCGAGCCCGGGACTGGAGACGTTGAGCGTGTATGCCGCGCCGAAGCTGGGGTCGAGCTCGTCGATGGGATCCATTATGGCGTTATGAAAGGCCTCGCAGGTGTTCAGGTCCACTCCGCCGTCGGTTTCGATGAACACGGTGAGCGCCTCGCCCTTTGTTTCGACGTCGACGATCTCTATACCCATCGGCGTCGCGATGTTTTCGAGAAAAGTTTTTATTTCTTCCTTCGGTTTGAATTGCATCGTTTTACACCTTCTCAACGCGCGCCCTGCGGCAGACCGCGCGCCCATACCCGCGAATCCCTCTAATACGACGATTGAGTGCCCTGCGCAGGCACTCAATCGTAACGTAATTATCAAGTCTGTAATTATTATAGCACGTCGCTTACGATTTTGCAACTTTTATGAGCATTATGGCAAAGATTTTTTTATTTTTATAAGCTCTATGAATATCTTTGCCGTTGCGAGAGCGTCGTCCTCCGCCCTGTGATGGTTGAAACCGATGCCGAATTTTTCGGCGACGGTGTTGAGCTTGTAGTTGGACAGGTGCAGCAATTTCTGCGATAGCGAGAGCGTGTCGATGACTTTGTGGTCGTTGTTGAAGCCGAGCTCGGAGCAGTAGAACGATATGAATTTATAGTCGAACTGAACGGCGTTGTGCCCCACGAGCACGCTGCCGTCGCAGAACTTGACGAAATCGGGCAACACGTCGCCGCAGCGCGGCGCCGAGGCGAGCATTGCGTCGGTGATCCCCGTGAGGTCGACTATGCGCTGCTCGAGCTTTTTTGTCCTGTCGGGCTTTACGAACGTGGAGAATTTTTCCTTTATCTCGCCGTCGATCACCTTGTAGGCACCTATCTCTATTATCTCGTCGATCTCGCCCGCGACGGGCACGGTGGTGAGCCCCGTCGTTTCGAGGTCGAACACAACGAACGAGGTGCCTTTGAAGCATTCGGGCAGGGCGGTATCGGTAAAGAAATCGGTCTGCGTAAAATCGACGAACGGCCGAGGCTTTACCGTATGGTACGCCTTGGGCACGGGACGCGACTTGCGCTTTTCGGGCACGAAATTTTCGGGCGGGGAGCCGTAATTTATATATGTGGAAGTATAGCGCAGCCCGCCGCCGCGCACCTCGCTGCGCAGGTTGCAGACTATGCTGTCCTCCTCCTTGAGGGCCTTTATCTTCTCCTCGTTCTTTTTGCGGACGAAGCACGTGAGAGTGAGCGAGCCCGTGCCGTCGTTTAAAGTTATGCTGTAATAGGGGCGCTGCTCTCCGTTGGAGCGTATATAAGTGCGCTCGGTCACGTCGGTTATTTTGCCGCAGACGACGGCGTTGTCGCTCACGAAGTTGAAATCGGCTATATAGAACGCGCGGCGGGGCGCGTCGGCGCTCTCTATAGGCGAAAAATTGCACACGGGAAAGGTGCGCGCGGGGGCCTCGAACTTCTCTTCCTCCTCCTCGCGCTCCACGACGATGCTTTCGGCAGAGAGAGCACCCGAGGAGACAAAGCCGTAAAAATTGCCGCAGAAACACTTTTTGAGCTCGGCTTCGGCGGCCCGCACGAGCGCTTCGCCGCGCGCCCTGTCGCCGAGCACGGCTATCGTGAAACGGAAACCGCCGTCCGTCCTCTCCACGGATATGTCGTCTTCGGCGGCAACGGCGGCGAGAGCGGGATATTTTTCGCGTATGAAGCAATATATTTTTTTGCGCACCATGGCGCAGTCGGGCGTGAGTTTGGATATCTCCAGACCGAGCGAAAATTCCGCCGGCACGTACTTGCGCACGGCGGCGTAGGCCGCGTTATAGTCGTCCTCGCTGTATGGGATGTCGGTCACCAGGCGCACGGTGACGGCGGCCGCCGCCCTGTCGAGCTCGACGGGCCCCATGATGGCGTTTTTAAGCCCGCCTGCGGCGCGCACGTCGCGCAAGATGTCTTCAGTCATCGATGAGTTTTCCGACCTCCTTTAAAAACTCGGCCTCGGCGAGCTCCGCGGGTATTTTGCGGAAGGGCCTGCCCTTTTTGAATATTACGCAGTATCCGCCCGCGCCCGCTATGCCTATATCGGCTTCGGCGGCCTCGCCCGGGCCGTTCACCACACAGCCCATGACGGCTATTTTAACGGGCTTTTTGCAATTTTTTACCGCGTCCTGCACCCTTTCGGCGAGCGCGGCAGATCCCCACATGCACCTGCCGCAGGTAGGGCAGGAGATCACCTCGGCAAAATTTTTGTCCAGCCCCACGGCGCGCAGTATGCTTCTTGCGGCGTATACTTCGCGCACGGGGTCGCCCGTTACCGAAACGCGCATGGTGTCGCCCACGCCCTCGAGAAGGAGTGCGCCGAGCGCGGCGGAAGATTTTACGAGCGCGCTCTCGTAAGTGCCGGCCTCGGTGACGCCTATGTGGAGCGGATAGTCGGTTTTGGACGCGAGCAGCTTATAGGCGCCGTACGTGAGAGGCACCGAAGACGCCTTAACGGAGATGACTATATCGTTCACTCCGAATTTTTCAAACATCGCCACGCCGCCGAGAGCGCTCTCCACGAGGGAAACGGCGCTCACGCCGTACTTTTCGAGATACTTCTTTTCTATGCTGCCCGTGTTGGAACCGACGCGCACGGGTATGCCGTGAGCCTTTATACAGTCGGCGACGAGCTTTATTTTATCTTCGCCGCCGATGTTGCCGGGGTTTACGCGCACCTTGTCGCACCCCGCCTCTATGGCGGCGACGGCCAGCCTCGCCGAAAAATGAATGTCGGCGACGACGGGCATTTCGGTGTTTGCCTTTAAAATTTTTATGGCGGCAGCATCGGCCTCGTCGAGCACGGAGACGCGCACGATGTCGCAGCCCGCGGCCCCGAGCGCGGCGATCTGCGCGCACGCTTCGTCGACGCGCGAAGTTTTGACCGTGCACATCGACTGTATTTTCACGCTTTCGCCGCCGCCTATGAAAATATTGCCTGTTTTAACCTTTTTTGACATACCGCACCGTCGGAACGCCGCCGCGGCGCGCCGCGGCGGCGTTAATGTTGCCTATATTTAAAAAATTACTTTTCGCCGTTTTTCTTGCTCTCCATGAGCGACTGGAGCTCCGCCATGAAGCTGGAGATATCGTTGAACGAGCGGTATACGCACGCATAGCGCACGTATGCGACCTCGTCGATGTTTTTCAGCTCCTTCATGACCATTTCGCCTATGGCCTTGGACGACACCTCCTGCTCCATGGAATTGTATACCTGCTTGGAGACGTTTTCCACAAGCTCGTCGATCTTTGCCATGGGCACGGGGCGCTTTTCGCAGGCCTTGATGACGCCGTTTTTTATCTTTTGCGCGTCGAACGCCTGGCGGTTGCCGCTCGCCTTTATCACGAGCACGGGAGTGTCTTCGATGGTCTCGTAAGTGGTGAATCTCCTGCCGCAGCCGATACATTCCCTGCGCCTTCTTATCGTCCTGCCTTCGTCGGCGGAACGGCTGTCTATCACCTTGCTGTCTTCGCAGCCGCAGTACATACATTTCATAGAGCGTATCCCCTTTTGATTGCACTTTTTATAATTATAGCACAATATTTTGTGGTTGTAAAGGACAAAGGGAACAAAATTTGCATATAACCGAACACGCCGCCGCGGTGCGGTATCCCGCGCCGCGGCGGCGTGTTTGCAAGTTTACTCGCTTACAGCGTTATAGTCACCTCGTCGCCGTCTTTTTCTCTGACTTCGACTATCGCAAGGTGTCCCCACACCTTTTTTGCCTGCTTAAAGCCCTTTACGAGCGCCTTGACCTCATCCCCGCGCTCTCCGCCCCCGCAACGCTTTGCGGCAAGGCCGATAAAGCGCAGCGCAAGCCTTCCGGGCAGACGGACGGTAAGATGTTTTCCGCCCTTTTCTTTTATATATATCCTCATTCCACGTAAATTTCCACCGCGTCGCCTTCGGCGGAATGTATTTCGACCAGTTTGCCGACCGCGCCGCCCTTTACAAGCTCTATGAGCTGCGCGAAATCGATGTCGTTGAGGGCGTCGGAGCCGCCTATTTTTGCGTGCTTCAAAAACGGTTCGGCTATCTGTACGGGCAGATTGAGATCGACTCTGTCGCCGTCGCCCGAGACCACCCTTATTTTTAAGAGCGTTCTGGAAAGATCCACCGTCTCTTTCGGAACGAGCCCGGCTGTCTCGTTCTGCACGTCCAAAAGCTCGTCGCAGGTGACGCCGAAAAGTTTTGCGAGCACGGGAAAGAGCGATATGTCGGGCGCGGGGACGTCGTTCTCCCATTTAGACACCGCCTGAGGGGTGACGGAGCACCTTTCGGCAAGTTCTCCTGCGTGAGCGCCGCCCTTTTGCGGTAGTAAGCTATGCGTCGGCCCATCGTAGTCATAACACATTACCTCCGTTTTTTTGTTTTAAGTATAGCGCACTGCGCCCGCGCATGCAACATACCGACGGTTGTATACGGTAAACCGCAGGTTGTTTTTTATGCAACCTGCGGTTGAGATGTTTAAAAAATATTCAGGCCGACGATAACGCCCGCCACGGCGCCCGCGACTACGCACACCGTGAAAATGACGGCGCCTATCGCCTTGCGTTCCTTTCTGCCGGCGAGCGTGACCGAGTCGGTCACCCCGTCGAAATAAAAGGGATTCCCCGAAAAGGGAGCGAAACGGCTCTTGCCGGAGACGGAAACGTCCTCTTCCCCCGCGGGAAGGATATACCTGTCGGAACAAAAGCCCTTGCTCAGTTGGTCGTATATGGCATATATTTTCATGGAACAGGCATCCACGGAAAAAGTTTTGCTTTCGCCGTTTTTCAGCTTGCCGAGCAGCCTGCATTTAACTCCGTCTATCTGCGTGTCGCCGCCGATCGGGTCCTCCGCATATATCTTCACTTTGACGAGGCATCCGGCATACGCCTTTCTCCTCGTGACCGTTAAATTTCTCATGATATCTCCCGAAACATCTTACGCCGAAAAGCATTAAAGTTATTTGAAATACCTTACGCCGCTCTCGAATATCTTCATATCGAAGTTGCCGGAACAGTTCTTGTAGAGGTTTTCGCCGATGCGCTCGGAGTGGCCCATCTTGCCGTACACCCTGCCGTCGGGCGAGGTTATGCCTTCTATGGCCCACATGCTGCCGTTGGGATTGTACGGGCTGAGCATGGTGGGAACGCCGAACTTATCGCAATACTGCGTGGCTATCTGGCCGTTTTTGCGCATC
This sequence comes from uncultured Clostridia bacterium, assembly GCA_944354725.1. Taxonomy (GTDB): domain Bacteria; phylum Bacillota; class Clostridia; order Christensenellales; family Borkfalkiaceae; genus Coproplasma. The sequence goes on along the minus strand of CALVQA010000049.1, from coordinate 3,688 downwards.
TTTTCGAGCTCGGAAAGGGGCGCTATGAGTTTGCCCTCTCCGTGAGAGACGGGCACGGTGTACACCTCTCCCACCTTGCACGCCGCGAGCCAGGGGCTCTTTACGGAGGCCACGCGGATATCGACGAGCGTGGAGACGTGACGCGAAATGTTGTTGTATGTGAGCGTGGGCGAACCCGAAGTGAGCGGGCTGACCTTGCCGTAAGGCACGAGGCCCAGCTTTATGAGCGCCTGGAAGCCGTTGCATATGCCGAGGATGAGGCCGTCCCTGTGTTCGAGCAGGTCGGCTATCCTCTCCGAAACGGCGGGGTTTTTGAACGTGGTGGCGATGAACTTGCCCGAGCCGTCGGGCTCGTCGCCGCCGGAGAAGCCGCCGGGGAAGGCGATCATGTTTGCCCTGTCTATCGCCTTGATTATCGCGCGGACGCTCTCCTCTATGTCCTGGGGAGTGCGGTTGCGCACTACGAGTATCTCCGTCTCGGCGCCCGCAAGGCGGAACTTGCGCTCGGTATCGAGCTCGCAGTTGGTGCCCGGGAAGGCGGGGATGAACACGCGGGGCTTTGCCGACTTTATGGCTATGCCCGAATATTTGCCCTTTTCGGCACAGTCGCAGTCGGGCACGTCGCCCTCTGCCGGGGCCGTGGCGGGGAAAACGCCGTCGAGCTTTGCGGTGTATGCGGCGAGCGCCTCGCCGTATGCGGCGCTCTCGCTTCCGCAGACGAAGCCGCCTTCGGAGGTGCTGCCGATATACTCGGCGTCGACGCCGAGGGATGACACGTCGTCGGCAAAGACTATCACGTCGCCGTAGCGCTCTTCAAACAACTCGTCGGCGGGCAGCGCAAAGTCAAACCCAAGGCCGTTGCCGAAGCAGCATTTGGCAACGGCGGAAGCAATGCCGCCCTGCTCTATGACGGCGGCGTGCTCTATCGCTTTCGAAGCTATGCCCGCATGCACGGCGGCATAGAGCTTTTTGAGATACCCGAAATCGGGCGTGAGATTTTTATCTTTACGCATGGCGAGCAGCCACGCCTTTTCGCCCGCGCGTTCGGGCACGTTCGTTATGAGGGCCGAGGCCTTGGCGGGAGCTATGGCAAAGGAGATTAGCGTGGGGGGCACGTCGATATCCTCGAAAGTGCCGCTCATGGAATCCTTGCCGCCTATCGCCGCAAGCCCCAGATTTATCTGCGCGTACAGCGCGCCGAGCAATGCCGAAAGCGGCACGCCCCAGCGCTTTTTATCCTCGCGCAGGCGCATGAAAAATTCCTGCAGCGTGAGGCGCACGTCCTCCATCGCAGCGCCCGCCGCGACGACTTTGGCCACCGAGGCCACTATGGAATATATCGCGCCCGTGAAAGGGGACGACGACATCAGGTTCGGATTGTAGCCGTATGCCGACACGGTGCAGTCGTCGGTCTCTCCGCCGACGAGCTTTGCCGCCATGGCGGTGACGGGCGTGAGCTGGTTTTTGCCGCCGAAGGGCATGAACACCGACTTGGCGCCTATAGTGGAATCGAAGGTCTCCGAAAGGCCCTTTTTTGAGCACACGTTGAGGTCGGACAGCATGTTTTTGAGCTGTGCGGCAAAGTCGGAAACAGGCTTTTTATCGAAGAAAGAGGTGACGTTTTCCTCTATTTCGGCGGGCATGCGCTGCTTTACGCCGTTGGTATCGAGAAAGTCGCGCGAGATGTCCACTATCGCCCTGCCGCGATGGAACATGCGCATGCGCCTCGTTTCGGTGACTTTTGCAACGGGCGTGGCGGCGAGGTTCTCCTCCGCGGCGAGCCTTACGAATTCGGTGACGTCCTTTGCCGCCACGACGACGGCCATACGCTCCTGCGATTCGGAGATGGCGAGCTCTGTGCCCGAGAGCCCCTCATACTTTTTGGGGACGAGGTCGAGCTCTATCTCCACGCCGTCGGACAGCTCGCCTATGGCGACGGAAACGCCGCCCGCGCCGAAGTCGTTGCACTTCTTGATCCTGCGCGTGGCCTCCTTGTTGAGGAACAGGCGCTGCAGTTTGCGCTCGGTGAGGGCGTTGCCCTTCTGCACCTCGGCGCCGCACGTCTGGACGGACTTTTTGTCGTGCGCCTTGGACGAGCCGGTGGCGCCGCCGCAGCCGTCGCGCCCCGTTTCGCCGCCCAAAAGTATGATGACGTCGCCCGCCGCGGGACGTTCGCGATAGATCATGTCTGACTTTGCGCCCGCAACGACGAAGCCCGTCTCCAGCCTCTTAGCCTTATATCCGGGGTGATACACTTCGTCCACCTGCCCGGTGGCGAGGCCTATCTGGTTGCCGTACGACGAAAAGCCCGCCGCGGCGGTGGTCGTTATGACGCGCTGCGGAAGTTTGCCGGGCAGGGTATCTTCAAGCGGCACGGTGGGGTCGGCGGCGCCCGTTATCCTCATCGACTGCAAAACGTACGTCCTGCCGGATAGGGGGTCGCGTATGGCGCCGCCGAGGCACGTGGCGGCACCGCCGAACGGCTCTATCTCCGTGGGGTGGTTGTGCGTTTCGTTTTTGAACATCACGGTATATTTTTCGGGCTTGCCGTCGAGCTCGGCGTCGATGTTCACCGAGCAGGCGTTTATCTCGTCGGACTGGTCGAGATTTTCAAGTTTGCCGTCTTTTTTAAGTTTTTTCGCGCCTATCGTGGCTATGTCCATAAGGCAGCGGTATTTATCGCTTCTTCCTTCATAGAGCTCTTTAAAGAGCGAGAGATACAGCTCGTACGCCTTGTTCACGTCGGTATTGCCGCCCTTTATCTCCACATCGGTTATCTCCGTGGCAAACGTGGTGTGACGGCAGTGGTCCGACCAGTATGTATCTATCACCTTGAGTTCCGTTTCGGTAGGGTCGCGCTTTTCGGAGAGGAAATAGTCGCGGACGAACAAAAGGTCCTCCACCGACATGGCAAAGCCCATCTTTGCGTGGTAGGCGGCTATCTCCCCGTCCGACATGCCGGTAAAGCCCGCAACGCTCTCCACGTCGGGCGCCTCGATGTGCTCGTGCGCGAGCGTGGAGGGCTTTTCAAGCCCCACCTCCTCGCTCTCCACGGGGTTGATGAGATGCTTTTTGAGCCTCTCCACCTCCTCGGGCGTGCAGCCCTTTACGGCGTACACGCGCGCGCATTTTATGAGCGGCCTCTCCCTCTGAGTGAGGAGCTGGACGCACTGGGCGGCGCTGTCGGCACGCTGATCGTACTGACCCGTGAGGTAGGCTATGGCAAACACCGAATAGCCCTCGCCGATATCCGCCTCCTCCCTGTATACGTTGTCTACCGGAGGTTCGGAAAACACGCCGGGGATAGCGGAGGCGAACTCTTCCTCCGTCATGCCCTCGGCATCGTAGCGTATGAGCAGGCGGACGTCTTCTATGCCGGCTATGCCGAGCAGGTTCTTCGCCTCGTCCATGACTTTCTTTGCCTGCAGATTGTCTTTCTTTTCAACGAAAACTCTGTAAATCATCGAGCGCTCCCAAATATGAAGTCGTAAATTCAACCTTCGCGGTATTTTATGCCTATGTCGGTGCGGTATTCCATGCCGTCCCAACTTATGTTCTTAACTGCGGCGTACGCCTTTTCGCGCGCCTCGTCTATATCGGCGCCCCTTGCGACCACGCCCAGCACCCTGCCGCCGTTGGTGACGAGCCTGCCGTCCCTTACAGCCGTGCCGGCATGGACTATATCGCA
>CALVQA010000048.1 GCA_944354725.1 uncultured Clostridia bacterium | reverse complement strand
GTGGAGGAGATCAGACCCATCGCGCGCGAGGACGTTAAAAACTGGATGCTCTCGCGCTGTACGGTCTTCGGCGGAAAAAAAGCAAAAAGCGGCTTTGGCCGCTTTTTTTTATTGCGCCCGCGCTCCTGCGCCGGGCGCTTTGATTTTATTGCCTACTTCGGCTCTCCCTTACTTGCGCCGCCCTGCTCTGTTTTTCCGCCGCGCGCGCCGTCCTTTCCGCCGTCGTCGCGGCGCGAAAGGCGCTCCGCCATCTGCTTGAGCTTCTCTTCCGAAAACTTTTCCGAGAGGCTGTCGAGCTTGCCGTACGCCATTTTATCGTGATGGATGACCATGCCGCCCTCCCGCGCTAAATCTCTATAAGATAGCCCGCGTCGCGCAGGGCGCTTTCTATCCTGTCGAGCGAGGCCTCGTCCGAGGCAGAGACCGTGTGGTAATGATAGCCGTCGGTAACGGCCATGAGCGGCTTCGACGCTCCGCTCACGAGCGAACGGTAGAGCTCCTCCACGTGCGTATTGTTGTACAGCTCCAGCCTGGCGGTTATCCTGCCGTATACGCGGTGATTGACGAAAACGTCCTCCACCCTGCCGCCGAAACTTATTATCAGGCAGCCCTCGTCCACTATCTGTTCGAACGAGTGCCTGCACTTGAACACGCGCGAGGCGGCGCTCTTTTTGGCGGCGAGCAGATATCCGCGGTTGGTGGAGATTATGTCGTAGCCGTTTGCGCGCAGCATGGCTATGTCCTGCACTATCACCTGCCGCGAAACGCCGAGCTTTTCGGCAAGCACCGCGGCGGGCAAAGCATTGTCGCTGTTGCCTACTATGGCGAGTATTTCCTTTCTTCTTGAATCGGCCTTCATTATATTCCCCCCCCCCGTATCTGTATGAAGCATCACGCTATTCGGGCGATGCCGAAAACGCCCTGCCGCGTAAAAGCGCGCGGGCGCGGCGGAACATTGCCCTGTAAACGTCATTCGGAAACGGGACGCAGATTTTTGAGCGAAAGATCGAGTATCCCCGCCGAATGCGTCAGCGCGCCGCTGGAGACGTAATCCACCCCGGTGCTTATTATCGACGAGATGTTCTCTTCCGTAACGTTTCCGCTGCACTCGGTGACGGCGCGGCCGCCTATGAGTTTGACCGCGGCAGCCATTTCGCTCACGCTCATATTGTCGAGCATGATGATGTCGGCGCCCGCTTCCACCGCCTCGCGGCACATTTCGAGGTTTTCCACCTCCACCTCCACCTTGCGTACGAAGGGCGCGTATTCGCGGGCCGCCTTTACCGCGGCGGCGATGCTGCCCGCGGCGCCTATGTGATTGTCTTTTAAAAGGATACCGTCGGAGAGGTTATAGCGGTGATTGACTCCGCCGCCCGTCTTTACGGCGTACTTTTCGAATATGCGCATGTTGGGCGTGGTCTTGCGGGTATCGAGCAGCTTTGTCTTGCTGCCCGAGAGCAATTTTACCACCCTGCGCGTATACGTGGCTATGCCGCTCATGCGCTGAAGGTAGTTGAGCGCCGTGCGCTCGCCCGAGAGCAGCACGCGGATGTCGCCCGTGACCTTTGCGATAAGTTCGCCCTTTTTGACCTCGTCCCCGTCCTCTTTGAGCAGCTCCACCGACGTGTTTGCGTCGAACAGGGTGAACGTGCGGGCGAACACGTGCAGCCCGCATATCACGCCGTCCTGTTTGCATATCAGCTCCACGGCGCCCTTTCTGTAACCGGGCATAACGGCGTTCGTGGTTATATCCTCGTTGGAGATATCTTCCGCGAGCGCCATTTTGATGAGCTCGTCGGCGTGCAGTTTTTCAGTTATGGGGTTGTTCACGTTCTGCCTCCTCTATGGCTTTGAGCACCCTGCCCTTATAGCGTTTCAAAAGGGCGGGCACGTTTGAATATTTTGACAGGTCGAGCGCTCTTTCGGCACGCTCGGCATCTTCGAAATTTATGCGCCTGTACGAGCGCTGTATGTCGCGCGCGGCGCGCTTTGCGAATATCAGGCTCTCCAGAAGGGAATTCGACGCCAGCCTGTTGGCGCCGTGCACCCCGTTGCAGCAGGTCTCGCCCACGGCATACAGCCTGTTCATGGTAGTCCTGCCTTCGAGGTCGGAGCGTATGCCGCCCATGAAATAGTGCTGCGCGGGGACGACGGGGATACATTCGCGGAACACGTCGTACCCTTCGTCGAGGCAGCGCTGCACGATGGTGGGGAAATGGTTTATCACCTCCTCCCTCGGTATGGGGCGCAGGTCGAGCCACACGTGCTCGGTGCCGTCTTTTTTCATTCTGTCGAGTATGTTTTTTGTAACTATGTCGCGCGGCCGAAGTTCGTCGCAAAAGCGTTCGAAATTTTTGTCGAGCAGCACAGCACCCTCGCCGCGGACGCTCTCCGAAATGAGGAAGCGCCTGCCGCCCGCCTTTGTATACAGCGTTGTGGGGTGTATCTGGATATAATTTATGTGGTCTACGGCGACGCCGTGCTCGAGGCACACGGCAAGCGCGTCGCCCGTTAAAATGCGGAAATTGGTGGAATTTTCGAACACTCCGCCCAGCCCGCCCGAGGCGAACACCGTATAGTCGGCGTACAGGCGGTAGAGTTTTCCGTTTTTGCCGTCTTTGGCGACGATGCCGTAACACTCGTTGTTTTCGGCTATCATATCCACCATCGTAACGTACGGCGCTATGAATATATTGGCGCGTGCGCGCACCTTCTGCATCAGGTGGGTGGTTATCTCCCTGCCCGTGCAGTCCTCGTGGAAACAGATGCGGGGACGGGAATGGCCGCCCTCGCGGGTGTAGGCGAGCGAACCGTCGCCGTTGCGGGCAAAGCGCACGCCGCATGCGACGAGATCGTCGATGAGCTCCTGCGAATTCCTTATCATGCACTCCACGGTGGCGGCGTTGTTCTCGTAGTGCCCGGCGCGCATGGTGTCTTCGAAATAGCTATTATAGTCGTCCTCGTCCACGAGGCGGCATATGCCGCCCTGCGCAAGGTAGCTGTCCGATTTATCGGGCGTATCCTTGCAGATTATGAGGATCTTTCTGTCTGCGGGCAGGTTGAGCGCGCAGTTGAGCCCGGCGACGCCCGCACCGACGATTATAACGTCGTAATGTTTATCCAACTCTATCATAAAATTCCCGTAAAGCCCGCGAAACGCGGAGACAGTCATTGCCGAAAGCCGGCAAAAAAAGCAAAGCCGCGGCGGAGACGCCGCCGCGGCATACCGTTTGCATCGAGGCGGGCATGCTGCCCAAGCCGTGCGGCTTAAGACGAGCGGTCGGAAATACACCGTCCCCGCCGGTCTGCCCGAGTTGCGAACGAAGACGGCCGCGGCGGCAATACACCGGCTCCGCATATGGTCCCGTTCCTTGTCCGAAGAAGGCGGAACGCCCGTTCCGCCGCATGTGCAGGCACCGGAAATACACCGCCGTGCTCGCACAACCCCGAACCTGCAAAAAGGCTGAAAGTTTTTCTTTCGCGGGGCAATGCCCCCGCCTTTTGAGCTGCACTTAGTTTACACTATAAGTATACACCTGTCAAGTTATGTGTAAACTTTTTCCCTCCCCGTAAAAAATGTAATTTTTTAACAACTTTATCGTGTACCTTTCAACGCGGCAAATGCGACGAACTTCGACAAATACGGCCAAGCCGCGCCATCCTTTTGCGAAACGCAGGCAAATATCCTATTAGAGAAGTCGCAGGCGCTGCGGTCGCCGCAGCTTTGACTGCGCGGGGAGGGACACATGAAACTTTCGGATATATACGGCAGAGAGGTGCTCGGCAGCGACGGCAAAAAGCGCGGCTGGGTGCGCGGCATCCTCGGAAAGGGCGGCACGCCTCAGTTTTTGCAGTGCTTCGACGAGGACGACAGGGAATTCGACATAGACGTGAACGACGTGGAAAAATTCGGCGAAAAAATAATTTTTTCCGACAGGGCGCATCTTAAGAGCCAATGTTCGCGCCTGCGGCTGGGCCTGCCCGCTTACAGCGCGGCGGGCAGGTTTTTGGGAAACCTCACCGACATCGTGAGCGACAGGCGCGGGGTGCACTACATGATAGGCAAAAAGAGATACGGCGCCGAAAACATATGCGTGGGCGACGCCGTTATAGTCTCCGAGCCGCGCACGCTGAAAGACGACGTGCTCTCCGAGGGGACGGTGATAATAAAAAAAGGCGCGCCGCTGACGGCAGACGCGCTGAAGAAGGCCGAGGAAGCGGGAGAATACTTCCAGGCGCAGATGAAAACCATATAGATAAAATGCGGATATTTGCGCCGCAGGCGCGCACCGCGCAAATTTAACGGCGCTACGGCCCGCATATTTGCGCGCCGCGGCGCTACACGTTATATTTTGCCATAAGCTTGAGCAGGGTGTTGAAGTTGTCGTTGAGGCGCGCGTTGTCTTCGGGCGTGAGCGCCCCCTTTGCCTTCAACGCGTCTATCGCGGCCTTTATGCGTTCGGTCTCCTGCCTGTCGCCGCGGCCGAGGTCCTTTTCGAGCAGCTTCTGCGTTACGGAGAGGGCGTGCTCGGTGCGCACGTTTGCGTTCGCGGGAGGACACGATGCCACGGGAAACGCTTCGCGCGGAGGGGCGGGCCGTAGAGCGACACGCCCCGCGCGCCGCGGCCTGCGGCGGGAAAGGAGCACTATCAGCCCGTAAGTGAGATAGCCGACGCACCAGAACGCCGCGGCGAGCATGGCGCAGAACGCAAACGACTTTTCGGTGAGCGCGAGGGCGAACGTCACCACGGAAAAAACGTTTACGAGGGCGAGATAGGGCCGCTTATCGGCGGCGCGCACGCCGCCGTTGAAAACGGTGAGCA
>CALVQA010000047.1 GCA_944354725.1 uncultured Clostridia bacterium | reverse complement strand
GGGACGCCCGCGGGCTTGCAGGTTCGGTATACCGCGCTGCCCTCTTCTATCTCCCTGTCGTCGCCGAAAAGTATGATGCCGACGCCCTCTTCGCCGAGCTCCTGCACCATGCCCTTTATGCCGCATTCGAAAACGACTATCTCGCCGTATTCGACGCCGCCGAGGCCGTCGGCGCGGGCTATGCCGTCGCCCACCGAGAGCACCCTGCCCGCCTCCCTGGCGGAAAGGGGCATCGACCAGCTCTCTATGGCGGCCCTTATGTTTTCTATGGAATCTCTCAGCAGCGTGGTCACGCCCGAAGAGGCCGTGACGTGCTCTTTAAAGCTGCCGAGCCTGCCGCGGGCAGACCAGTCGAACACCTTGTCGCCGTATTCGAGGCGGAAGCCGCCCAGAACGGAGGCGTCCTTTACGACCTCTATACGGGGACGGGCGCCGTATTCCTTTTCGAGAAAGTCGGCAAAACCCTTGAGCTGCTCCGCGGTGGGCGGAGTTACGCAAAAGAGTCTGGCCGTGCCGAGCTCACTTGTCATTGCCGCCACCGATGCCCTTTAAAAACTCGTCGTAGAGCGCCCTGTCGCTCTCGGCGGAACTTTTGGAAGCGAGCAGTTTTTCGGCAGACCTCACCACCATGTCGGCGATCTCGTCGCCGGCGCCCGCCATGCAGGCGGCGCGCTCCTTCTCCATGCGCCTGCGGTTCTCTTCGAGCTCGCCGCGCGCCCGCTCTTCGGCCTCGGCGACAATGCGCCTGCCGCGCTCCTCCGCCTGCGCGATCACCTGCCCGCGGTGCTCCTCGAGCTCCGCGTCGATGCCGGCGAGCTTCTGTTTGCGTTCCTCTTCGAGCCTGGCCGTCTCCGCAACGCGGGCGGCGTGCTCTTCGGCAGACTTCTTGTATTTTTCCTCGCGCTCGCGCATGAATTTGCGCACGGGCTTGAACAGCAGGAATGTGAGCCCTGCGGCGAGGATGACAAAGTTGAAAGCGTGCAGCAATATCTGCTGCCAATCGATATTCAAAGGCATGTTTCACCTCATGTGCGCGCAAGCGCGTTTACAGCACGAATATCAGCAGCACCGAAACTATCAGCGCGTAAATTACTACCGTCTCTATGAACACGAGGCCGAGCATCATGGAAGAACGTATGTTGCCCGAAGCCTCCGGCTGGCGGGAGATGCCCTCCGACGCCTTTGCTATGGCCATGCCCATGCCTATGGCGCCGCCGAGAGCGGCGAGCCCTATGGCTATGCCCGCGGCTATCGCCTTTCCGCTCGTGGCGCCGTCGTCCTGCTCCTCGTCAGCGACGGGAGCTTCGGCGCCGTCGACGGCCTCGCCCTCCTGTTCGGCGGCGTAAACCGTCTCCGCATACGCGGCGGGCGCGTCTGCAAAAATCCCTGCCGCAACGGCTATCGCGGCGCATGCCAACGCCGCCGCTATGGCGGCCGTTATGATCGCCGCCGTCCTTTTGACCGATCTCATAAAAAATTCCTCCGCGTTTTATAGGTAAAAAATTTGTTTTATTTTAAAGCCCTTTCGGGCAGTTTTTGCATTCGTTGCGACATATTGCCGCTCCTTTTTGCTTTATGCCCCGGCCGCCGCCTTTTTTGCCCGCCGCTGCTTTTTTGCGGGGGACGGCTCGGTGACTTCGCCGAAATAAGTGGCGGTGAGCACCACAAGCACGTACGTTTGTATCAGCGCGTGCAGCAGGGTGAACAGCACGCCCACTATCACGGGCAGCACTATGCTGAGCGATACGGTGTAGTACACCAGCTCGGTGACGAGCAGGCCCGAAAGGAGCGCGCCGAACAGACGGAAGCTCATGGATATGGGCAGCGAGAACTCTTTGAGCGCCAGCCCGAGGCCGCGCGCGCCGTTCTTTATGATGCCGCCCAAAAGTATGACGATATAGCTCATGAAGCCCATGGCTATGGCGGCGTTTATGTCGGAGAGCGGAGCGGGCAGGCTGACGGGGCCTTCGGTCGAGGGCGCCTGTATGCCGAACAGCTCGAACAGCGTGCCGACGCATATGTAGCAGCCCGCCGCAAAGATGTAGCAGCCCAGAAAGCCGTTGGAGCGGGGGCTGTTGTTCTTTGCCATGCCGTCGAAAAAGCCGACGAGGCTTTCGATGAGCATCTGGAACCTGCCCGGCACCTCTTTGAAGCGCGGTATCGCGAATATGCGCACGCACGCCGCAAAGACGAGCAGCACCGCCGTGACGACGAACGCCGATATCGCGGCGGGGTTCACCTGCCAGCCGAACAGATCTATCTTCTTGTCTTCGTGCAGGACGGCGTCGGTGAGCTCCTCCGACACGCTGCCCGAACGGGGCACCCCTCCGACGAGGAAGGCGCCGGCAAGCAGCGCCGCGAGCACGAGCACGAGCGCAGCTGTCACGAAATACCTCTTGTTTATGCCTTTTTTAACAGTCTTCATATCATCACCGTAAACATGGCCCCGCGGCGGCGGGGATATAGTTGCGGGTGCAACTAATTTTACAACTAAAAAGCGCCGCACGGCGCCACGGTAAAGCGAAAAAAACGCCGGACACGGCAATCGGTCCGTGTGCGCGCCGCAAGGCGCACGCGATCTGAAGCCCGCCGCAAAAAGCAAAGCGGGCCGCGCACGGCCGCACGCGCGTGCCGCGGGCGCGGACGTATTTTCACGCCCTGTATTTTCACGGCTATTGTACGCCAAAGTTTAA
>CALVQA010000046.1 GCA_944354725.1 uncultured Clostridia bacterium | reverse complement strand
GCCTCGTCAAAAGCGGTACGGAGTTTATCCTGATATCAATGTTTTGCGGAATTTAAAACTGTTTTACAGCCGCAACTGTAATATGGGTCCATAAAAACTCCGTCCGCGGGCGGTACGTTTTGCGGCGCGCGCCGCTCCTTTTTCCCGCAGGATAACATAATTATAATGCATTATATTGCGTTTGGCAAGCAAACGGTGTAAAAATTTTTTGCGCGCCCGTTGCTTTGCGCGCCCTTCCGTGTTATAATACGGGCGAAAAAACCATTAACGGGAGGCGATGGTATGTCGCATGCTTCAAGGCGCGTCGGCGCGGCGTGCCTGGCCTGTATCGCGGCGCTTGCCTGTGCGGCGCCGCCCGCCGTTTCGGCATCTGCCTATGCGCCGAGCCCCGGCCTTTTGCCGGGCACGGCCGTCACGGCGGCGTATCCCGACGGCGAATGTCCGCTGGAGGCGGAGAGCGAGCTGCTCACCTTTAAAATAACCGGCTATCCCGCGGCGCACATGACTTCGGGCTACGGCTCGAGGGCGACCGCGCGCTACGTCTTCCGCAATCCGACCGGGGAGGACGTGACGGCGACCATGCTCTTTCCTTTCGGCGGTCTGCCCGAATACGCTTCGGCCGATGAGCAGACGTTCGACGATTCCGCCCTCGTGTCGGTCACCTCGGGCGAGGGGGAGGAGCCGACGGACTATGTCGTGCGCGCCTCGTACGACGAGTATGCGGGCAACATGTACGGTTTCGACTTTTCCGTTCGGCGCAAAAATCTGTCGGAGGAGCCGTCGGAGGACGAGTCGTTCTCGCTCGGGCTGCCCGTTGCCGTATATCATATCGGAGAGCGCCGCGACGGCGGGCACACCGCCGTCACTTTTTCCTGTCCCGGAGAGGGCCGCGTGTTCGCGCGGGAAAGATACGGCGGCAGTTTCGACCGCGGCACGGGCACGGCGGTGTTCGACGGAGAGGGGGACATCTATTTCCTCGGCGGTGCGCCCGATAACGTCGCGTTTTTTGCGCGCGCCTGTGACGGCGGCGCGTCATCGGACGTATATTACGGCGAACCTGCCGATACCGCCCTCCCCGCGCCCGAGCCGGAGATCGTTTCGTTCGCCGAATTCATGGAGCTGTGCAGGCCTGCATGCCTTGCGGGCGTTTCGCAGTCCGACTGGTTCAATCTCTTTACGGGGCACCTGCGCGCGCACGGCACCTATCTTGCCGACATCGAGCCGCTGGGGCGCGACATCGCCGTGTATTCCGCCATGCGCTGGCTGCAGTACGAAATTACCGTTCCCGCGGGCGGAACGGCGATAAATTCCGTCACCGTGCCCGTCTATCCCGACATTATCCTCTCTACCGAGCCGTACAGCTACGGCTATACTTACCTGGCGCCCTCCTCTTGCGGCATGAAAGGGCTCGGCAGCCCCGAGGTGCGCATAGAGTGCGAAGACAACGTCGTCTACGGTCCGGCGGGCGGTTTTTGCAAGGAGGAATACGGCTATTCCTTCGGCGCCGTCGGCCTGCCGAACGGCGAGCTCTACTTCGAGCTGTGCTCCGACCCCGAACCTGAGGAGGCGGACGGCGGCGCGGTTCTTGTTTTTTCGCTGTTTTTCCTTGCGCTCGCGGCGAGCTTTGTGATGCCGTTCGTCATCCTCTCCCTGGCGGGAGTGTTGATAGTCGTTGCGGTCATAAATAAGGACAAGAAAAAATTCAACGAACGGCGCGCCTACGCGAAGGGCTCGGGCGATGCGCCGCCCGCGGGCCTGCCTTCCGCACGGGAGGACGAAGGACGCGGCGGTGACGGCTCGTGACGGACCGGTTGCCCGCAATGCGGGCGGGGCGCCGCGCGGAATTTTCCGCGCGGCGCCCCTTGCGTTTTTTAAATTATTATCCTGCCCTCCAAAAAGCTCTCGAACACGCCGCGCACGTCTACGCCCGTATCTTCGAAGCAGCGTATCATGTCGTCGCAGGAAGCGGTCTTGAAGCGGTATTTTTCGGAATAGCTCTTCAGCGCCCCGAAAAACCTCTCGTCGCCTATGGATTCCCGCAGCGTGTCGAACATTATCAGCGCCTTGTTATAGGCGATGTTCACGTATTCGTAATCGCCCGAAAAATCTTTCAGGTGCCTGTTCATCGAGGTATCCGCGCCGCCGAATATCTGGTCGTATACGGCAAAGTATGCGCGGTAAGAAGATATCGCCGCGTTTTTCAGCCCCGCGCGCGTGAACCCGTATCCGGGGCAGTTTTCAAAGAACGCGAGCGCGGAATATTCGGCGGCCCCCTCGTCCTGCCATGCGCAGTTTATCTGGTCGCTGCCCGTCATGGCGTACCACCATTGGTGGGCGTTTTCGTGTACTATCGCGTATACGGCGCCGCTCTCGTCCAGCTCGCCGTTTATCATGGTCAGCGCGGGATATTCCATACCGCCCGCGGCAAAGCCCGTCTGCACCACGGAGAGCGTCGGCCACGCGTATTCGCCGAACGTCTCTTCGAAGAAGGCGAGGCTGTCGCACGCCGCGTCGAGCTTTTTCAGGGCGTTTTCGTCGGAGTAGTAATAATACCGCACCTTTGTGCCGTTCACGTCGCGGCTCAGCGTTTCGAACTCGTCGGAGAGCACCAAGCAGAAGTCGCGCGCGTTTTTTATCGAATACGTGCGGGCGTTGCCTTCGCTTTCGGCGAGTTCCCCGCTCGCGGCGGCGGAATACCCGTCGGGCAGCGATATCGTCACTTCGTAGTCGGCGCAGTCCGATACGAACGGGTCGCCGTTGCTGTAATAGGGGCATTCCGTAAATTTTCCGTCGGCCCCGCGCGCGCAGGCTATCGGGTAAAAATTGCCCAGGTTCACGGTGTGCTCGGTTATCCCCGTCCTGTGGTCGACTTTGGCGAGTTCGAGCTCGTATTCTATTGTCACGCTCGCGCTTTTGCCGCTCGCGAGCGTTTCGGGCAGCGCAACGCGCAGTATGTTCATGTCCTCGCCGCATACCTGCCATTCCCCGCCCGTAACGCTTATTATCTCCATGCCGCCGTAGTCCGGCCCGTCGTAAAACGCCTTGCCGCTCAGCTCTTCCGATACCGGGCCGTAAAGCGCGCCCTCCCTGTAGGCATTGGCGTGCAGGTTGAATTCGAGCGCGTCGGTGTCGGGGCCTTCGTTTACGTAGTTTACCGTGCATACGCCGCCGAGCACGCCCTTTTCGGCGTCGTAAGCGCATTTTATGTCGTAAGATGTGCGCCTGCCGTCTGCCGCGCAGCCGGGACAGGAGAGCGAGGCCGCGCATATGCCCGCGGCGATAAGCAGTGTAACGTATTTTTTCATAGCAACATATTCTATGCCGAACGGCGCGCCGAGTTGCCGTTTTTTTTTGTTTTCGGCGCGGGCGCGCTCATTCACAAAAACGCGCGGCGCGCAGTAAAATGTATGGTATGAAAGTTTGCATTGCGGCGGGCGCCGTCCCCAAACTGCCCGAATGCGACCTCGCCCTGTTCGGCTTCGATTTTTTGGGCGAAGTCAACTACGAGAGCGAGCTTGCCGGCAAAACGGATAAGTTCGAAGAGGCCGCGCGCCTTTCGCGCGCCAACGGCTGCACCGTAATATGCGGCTGCAACACCGTCTCGCGCGGGGCGGTGCGCAGGTCTGCCGCGGTGGCGGAAAAGGGGAAGCTGCTCGGCATAACCGACATGAACCATGTTTTCGGGGGCGAAGATTACAAGAGCGGCGCATATCTCGGGCTGTACCAGACGAGCGGTTACAGGGTGGGCGTCGTGATAGAGAACGACCTGTATTTCCCCGAGACGGTGCGCACCCTTTCGGAGTGCGGCTGCAGCGTCATAGCCGCCTTTGCCGAGAGCTTGCGCGGGCATATGCCGCCGCTGCTTGCGCGGGCATACGCCTATCTGTACGGCGTGCCCGTGGCCGTGTGCGCCGGAGGGGCGGCCTTTTTTGCGGAGACGGACGGCGGCATAGCGTCGTCGTCGCAGCCCGTCAGCCTGTTCGGCACCGACCCGCGCAACAATTACAGGCTGTCGAGTTCGCGCCTGCGCGGCATGGCCGGCGAGGAGCGCGCCGACTATTAGTTTCCCTCTGCGCGGCGCGTGCAAAAAATAATTGACAAAAACGCCGCGGCCCGCCAAACCGCTTGTATTTTTTTGCGCTTTTTGCTATAATGTATCGCGATACGATATAACGGCGGTGCGGCGCGTCGTTTGCCGTGCGCGCGGCCGTAAAGGCGGTGGAAAAAATGCTCAGCATGACAGGATACGGCAGAGGCGAATATAAGGAGGGCGGCATAGAGCTCTCGGTGGAAATAAAAACCGTGAACAACCGCTATCTCGACGCGTCGGTAAAGGCGCCCCGCATTTTTGCGGCGTACGAGGAGGTCATCCGCGCCCGCCTGCGCGAAAAGCTCACTCGCGGCCATGCCGACGTGTTCGTCAACCTCACCGACAAGCGCGAGCGCGCCGTGCAGCTCTCTTTGGACGAGGGCGCGGCGGCCGCATACATCGCCGCTGCAAGGCGCCTTTCGGAGCTCGCGCCCGACGTGCAGTTCGACCTCACGGCCTCGGCGCTGCTGCGCCTGCCCGACGTCGTCGTGCGGGACGAAGGACGGGCCGCCGACGAGGGGCTGATATCCGCGCTGGAAGGCGCACTCTCTTCCGCGCTCGACAGCCTGAACGCCATGCGCCTCAAAGAGGGCGAAAAGCTCAGGGCAGACATGCTCTCGCGCATGGACAGGATAGAGCGCCTCGTAAAGGAGATATCCCTCCGCGCGCCCGCGGTGGCGGAAGATTACCGCGCAAGGCTCAGGGAAAAGATAGAGCGGTACCTTGGCGGGGTGGCCTGCGACGAGGGGAAACTTCTCACCGAAGTCGCGCTTTTCTCCGACAGGGCCAACATAGACGAGGAACTCACCCGTTTAAGGTCGCACATAGAGCAGTTCAGGGATATCTGCCGCGCGGGCGTGGTGGGGCGCAAGCTCGATTTCCTCGTTCAGGAATTCAACAGGGAGACCAACACCATCTGCTCCAAGAGCAACGACATAGTCATAACCAGATGCGGCCTGGAACTTAAAAACGAGATAGAAAAAATAAGGGAGCAGGTGCAGAACGTTGAATAAGAATGCAAATAACGTGCTTGCCGTCATCTCCGGCCCGTCCGGGGTGGGCAAGGGCACGGTGATAAAGCGCATGTTCGCGCTCGACCC
>CALVQA010000045.1 GCA_944354725.1 uncultured Clostridia bacterium | reverse complement strand
GTGTAAGAGGCGTTACCCTTTTCGTCAAGCGTGTAAGTGTACTCCGTGTGAGAGGAGAGCCCGTAGATATCGACGGTAACATCGAACACCTTATAGCCAAGCTCGTCCACCACCTCTATCACCACGTACTCCGACGGAGCGTCGAGCCCGACGAGGTCGCTCGTCCAGGAGCTGACGTCGCCGCCGACGTAGCTGCGCGTGTCGCAATCGTACACGATCCACGTAGTCTCTTCATAGGCGCCGTATAAGGGCTCGCCGTAGGAATCCACCTGCATGCCCGTGAACATGAGCATCCCGTAGCTCAAACCCTGCGAATCAAGCGGGCGGCCGTTCTCGTACGTGCCGAGATAGTAAACGGGATCGTCGGTGTCCTCGCTGTAATTTTCGATGATGAGCACCATGTTGCCGTAGCCGTCGGTCTTGACTGTGTAATACCATACTGTAACTGGGATCATGCCCATGATATACTGCGTTTCGGTATACGCGGTAGTCATATCGGTAAGGTAGTCGTAATAGGAATAAACCACTCCGTCAAGGACGAGCGAGCCGTCGTCGTCGAACGTGCACGACATTTCGTTCCCGCCCTCGGGAGCGAGCGTAACGCCGTTTTCGCCGACATCGGCGGTGCCGAACGCCGACAGGGCGCCTTTGCCGTCGAACTGCTTGAAGTAACTTATGCCGTTATAGGTATAGATGTTTATGCTGCCGAGCAGTTCGGGATCGGAGAGTTTGGCATAGCGCCATTCGTCGCCGAGCTGCGAATAGGAGGGCATTATCACTTCGGGATCGGAAGCGAGCGCGTTGTAGAACGTCGGCTCCCAATCGGCATAGTTTACCGTGTTGAGGATCATGGTGCGCTCTTCGCCGACGGTAAGATCTATGCGCGCATAATTATCGCCGTCGAAATCGCTGAATACGGCGCTGCCCGCAAGCCCGTCAACGGCCTTGCCGTCAAGCGTGAACGAAGAGAAGCTGAGCCTGTATCCCTCTTCGCCGTAAGCGGCGCCGCTTACCGCGCCGACCTGTGCGGAATACTGCTTGCCGCCGATGAAAATATCGGCCGTACCGCCCTTTACGAAGATCTGCGCGTCGTTATACATTCCGCCGGTGAGCAGAGTTATCTGATTTTCCGAAAGCTCGTATATCGGCGCCTCGCCGTTCGTGCCGCTCGCGTCGTCGCGCACGAATTCGCGGCAGGATATCTCGTTGAAATCTTTGTCGTAATATATTATGGTAATGCCGGTCGCCGTGGAATTGCCCGTCACCGCGGCAAAGTAAGTGCCCTGAGGTTCGGCTTCGGCAACGCGCTCTCCGCCGGTGACTTTATATACCTGAGGGACATTGAACAGGTTTACGGATATTATATATGTGCCCTCTTCCGTGCTGCCGTAAACGCCGCGCTGCTCGCCCACATCCGCAACGGGCAGGAGGACGCGTCCTTCGGAAGACCCGTAGGGCAGCTCGGTAACCACCATGTACGAGCTGATGATGCCGCCCTCCTGGTCGATCACCATGGGATGCCACAAGCGGACGACGTATTGATTTGCATACACGGGCCTCTGATCGTACCCGCTGTTTGCAAGCACCGCGAAATACTCTTCCTGAGAGAGTATCTCGTATCTGAGCGGATAAGTCATGCTCACGGACTGGCTGTACTGACCGACCTGGCTGTCGAGCATGGATATGAAGGCAAACGTGGGATCGGTAACGTAGACCGTACCGCCCTCGGCGAAGTCGAACATCACGTCCCACCCGTCGCCGCCGAGCGACATGTACGCCACGTCGACCGTGCTGCCGTCAGTCTTTACCGGATTAAGATAATCGGTATATTCGCTCCAGTCCGCCGCGGCCATGTACTCCTGCAGAAGGACGTCCTTTATGCTGACGGCAAAACCTTCGTTGAGCACAAGGTTCCACGACTCGGTCACGGCTTCTTCAACATTGTTGTTGAAGCACTGGCCGCCCTCGAGCACGGGAACGGAATCGCCGTTGAAGATGACTTCCGAAAGCGAGGAGCACTGAGCGAACGCCATGGTGCCTATCGAGCGGACGTCGCCTTCAAATTCTATGGATGTTATGCCCGACGCGTTGAAAGCAAATTCGCCTATGCTCTGCAGAGAATCGGGGAAGATGACGTGCGTAAGGGTTATGGTGAACATGAAAGCCTGAGCGCCTATCGTCTGCAGCTTGTCGCCGAATTCGAGGTCGGTGATCATTGCGCAGTAATAGAACGCATCGTCGCCTATCTCCACGACGTTTTTAAGCTCGGGTATATATGCAAGATTGTTGAGCGGAGCTTCGTAATCGAGCAGGCTCAACGTCGTGCCGTTGTACGATATATATTTTACGTCGCAATCGGTATCGCCCGTGTAAGATTTGAACGCACTGTCGCCTATATAGGAGACGTTCTCCAGCCATACGGGGCACACCGCCGTGCCGAGTTCGCCGTCCATGCCGAAATAGTAGCACGCTTCAAAGGCCGAATCGCCCACGCGGCGAAGATTTTCGGGATGGTCTATCACGAGGTTTTCAAGGCCGTACGCATAGTAGAACGCGCCCTCGGCTATGTCGGTTATTTTATCGGTCACGCGCACGGTGCGCAGCGTCTGAGGGATATAGAGCGAGCTCATATCCTCCTCTCCCGGCACTATCGTGTTGCCCTCTTCGTCGGAATACAGCGCGAACGAATACACGTTGTCGGTATACCTCTTCGCGCCGAACACATAGGCAAGGAAACGATCGGAATAGCGCGAACCGCCTATAAAGGGAACGGTGAGCGATTCAAGGTTGTTCAGGCCTTCGAAAGCGCCCCTTTCGATGGTCGTATAGCAATCGGGAACGGTGACGGAAGTGATGTTGCGCCTTGCGGAGCTGTTTTCGAACACGCCCTCCGCAATGACGGAAGCCGTCATGGGGAAGGTGACGGAGGCATCGCTGCCGGTATACGCCGTTACCACGCCGTCCTCTATAACGAAATCGCCGTCGGTCTCAGAGATCCAAACGGCATAGAGCGTTATCGTCCGACCCTTCTGCGCAAGGTCGCTTACCGGAGTGCCTGCGGGATATACAGCCTCTGCTCCGCGCTCTTCGGAAAAGCCGGCAAATTCTTTGCCGTTGATCTCGCGTGCGGGCAAAACTATGCTTTCGCCGAGGTTCACGCTGCCGTACTCGACTATACCGAGAGGGCCGTAATCGAGTATTACGTTATAGGCCTGCGGAACGAGTTTATAATAGAGCGTGATATCCGTTTCGGGAACAACGGTCCCGGTGTAGCGCTGCGTGAGCTCCGCATCGGTCCAATAACCCTCGAAATCCATGTTATCCGCCGTAACTACGGGGAGCGCGTCGCCGGGAAGCATCAGCCTCGGCGCTTCCGCCGTGCCGTCCTCCGATACCAGAGTGACGTAAACGGCGTTGGATTCGTTCTTCTCTCCGTTGTCCGTACATGCGGCGCCGACGGCAAGACAAGCCGCGGCGGCAACAGCAAACAGGATGATGAAAAACTTTTTTACAATACGATTCATATGTACCTCGCAATGAAATACGCAACTGTGCGGAAATCTTCGGAAAGGGAATATTTATTCACACGTCATACACTTCGTATGCACTTACAGAACAGACTCTTCCTCAGTTTTCTTTTTATCCTCACAGTATTATACAAATTTTTATTTATCAAAGTCAAATCATTCACCGAGCAAAATCAAATTAAAGTATAAAAATTATATATATAGTGTATAGGCAAATATTAAGCGGTAAAATATGGATAAATATTTATACAAATATTCAAAATGTATACAGAACATATCGTCCTTCGCCGCATTGCCGCCGTCATCCGAAGGGGACAAAAAATGGCCGCCGCATGGCGGAAGCCTTGCATGCACACATGCGGATACGCGGCGAACATATCCGTGCAGACAATGAACGACCAAAACCGCAGAAATGAAAAAAGGGCGCAGGACGCGCCCTTCGGGTTGGGTTTAGCGGATAAAAATGCTGCCTTCCAAACCGAGCAGAAGGGTTGCAGATTGTGTGCTTTCAAATGCGAGGGCGAGGGAGTTTACTAAGACGTAAATGACCGAAGCCCGAGACGTGAAGAAAGGGCGCAAGATGCGCCCTTATCCTCGGTTTGGAGCAGGTGACGGGAGTCGGACCCGCCGAAATCAGCTTGGGAAGCTGACGCCATACCGCTAGGCGACACCTGCAAGAACTACCTTTACAATATAACACACATTCGCAAAAAAAGCAAAGCGTTGAGACGTAAAATTTGGCAAAATTTAAAATTTTTACAGGCTTCGGCGGCGCCGCGCGGGATGTATCCATAAATATTTTCAAAAAAATTTACAAAACAGGGCAAAATCGTTTGGCAATTTGCTTTGTTTTAAGTATAATAGTTTCGCTGTTTGCAAGAACTGAGGTGTAGCGCAGCTTGGTAGCGCGTCTGGTTAGGGACCAGAAGGTCGTGGGTTCAAGTCCCGTCACCTCAACCACGGAAATAAGGAAAGGTTTTTATACCTTTCCTTTTTTCGTTTACGCCATCCTTCCCGTGAGGAGCACTGAGCGGTAAAGGTCTCGCCCTCCCTCCTTCGCACTATTTGCCGTAAAGGCTCCCGAAAAAGTTTAGGTTATGCCGCACTCCCGGGTCATCGGGCAATATTTCCGCCGCGAGGGCGTTATATCTTTCGGCTTCGCGCAGATTGCCCAGCCGGTAATTTATCACGCACAACTGCATGAACGGCACATAGCCGCAATAACGCTCATCGCAAAAGCCGCCGTCCCTGAGCCGCTGCGGCAATGCGGCCGCCATTTTATACCAGAACATGGCCGCCTCGCAATTGCCTTCGTTTAAAAATTTTTCGCCGAGCATGCAGCAGGCGCGGCTCTTGGGATAACCGTACAAAAAGGATCTCGCCGCCCATTCTTCCGACTTTGCAGGCAGGCCGAGCGCGCCGTACACGACGGAAAGGTCGATGCACGCTTCGCACTTGTTCTCCGCCGTGCCCTCTCCGCACAGATAGCCTTCGAGCACGGCCGCCGCCTCCGTATACAGCCCGCAAAACATGAGCTCGCGACCGTAATAGAATTTATCGCGCGGGGCAAGCGCGCCTCCGCCCGATATGATGTCCCTGTATATGTTCAGGTTGCGCCACTTGTCGCGCGGCTTTAATTTTTTATGTTTTATAACGGCATCGGAATACAGCACCTTGCCGCGCGGCGCTATCGCCTCGTGCACGGCGCCCCTCCACACGAACCCCGCTTCCCGTCTGAATATGCGTTCGCGGAAATAGGTATACGTCGGACGGCCGCCTTCGAACGCCGCGGCATACAAAAGCATGGCGACGTCGTGATCCTTCATTTTTTCTTTGAGCTCCGCTATCTTTTCGCAGTCCTCCCTCTCGACCACGTCGTCGGCGTCGAGCCACATCACAAGCTCGCACGAGGCCTTTGAAAACGAATAATTGCGCGCGGCTGAAAAATCGTTCTTCCACTCGAACGGATATATCTTATCGGTATATCGCCCTGCTATCTCTGCCGTTTTATCGGCGGAGCCGGTATCGACCACTATTATCTCGTCGGAAAATGCGAGCGCGCATTCAAGGGCGCGCGCTATCACGTCCTCCTCGTCCTTTACTATCATGCACAAACTGAGTTTCATGGTAATATATCATATGAATCGCAGACGCGGAGTGTTTGAATTGACAGCCGAAACCTATCCGATGTATAGTATTTAAAAAGCACGCAAAAGGAAAGGCCTATGAGAAGGAGCGACAGACAGATTAACGACAGAAAGGAAATTTTACGCATTTTGGACGAATGCCCTACAATGCGGCTCGCCCTGCACGACGAGCCCTATCCGTATGTCGTCCCGCTATCCTACGGCTGGGAAGAGGCCGACGGCAAGATACTGCTGTATTTTCACTGCGCCGAAGAGGGAAAAAAGCTGGAATTGCTGAACAGAAACGCCAACGTATGCGCGGAATTCGACGAGCTGGCGGGATACCGAAGGACGGGGCACGACATCACGGCCGACTACCGTAGCCTGATAGCCTTCGGCAGGGCCGAGAGGGTTTACGGCGCGGAACTCGTCCGCGGACTGGAGCTGCTTTTGAGGCACTGCCGCATAGAAGGATATTCTGTCGACGAATGCACGACGCGCGACATGACCGCGGTCGTAAGGATAACGGTAGACAGCATTACCGGGAAAAGACGGTTCAAAAACGAACAAAGTTGCCCGTAAAAAGATACGCCGCGCCGTTTGGCAATTTTGCCAAACGGCGCGGCGTTTTTCGACAGATATGATATTATCCTGAACGACCTTCGTCAGCCGAAAAATTCACGATAGATCGCCGCAATGCACTTATCGCAGTCGTCATCGTTCACTCCGACGATTATGTTGAGCTCGGAAGAGCCCTGGTCTATCATCTTTACGTTGATCTTGGCGTCCGCCATGGCCTTGAACAGCCTTGCCGAGGTACCCACCGACGACGACATCCCGTGGCCCACGGTGGCGATGAGCGCGATATCCTCGGTAACGCGAAGCGTATCGGGAGCGACAGCGGCCTTTATGTCGCTAAGCACCAAACCGAGCTTGCCATCCTGCAGGGCGGCACTTTCGATCACGACCGACATGGTGTCTATGCCGGAAGGGATGTGCTCCACAGGTATATTGTGCTCCTCCAGAACGGAGAGCACCTTGCGGACAAAGCCTATCTGCGAGTTCATGAGCGACTTTTCGATGAAGATTACGGTGAAGTGCTTTTTACCCGCGATGCCCGTGACTATGCTTCCGCTCGGTTTATAGTAAATGCTTGGCAAAATAAGCGTGCCTTCGTCCTCCGGACGGAATGTGTTTTTTATGTGGATAGGGATATTCGCCTTGCGCACCGGAAAGATGGATTCGGAATGGAGCACGTTGGCGCCCATATACGAAAGTTCGCGCAGCTCCTTGTACGAAAGCGCCTTTATGCGCCTGGGGCTGCCGACTATGTGCGGGTCGCAAGCAAGAAAACCGCTCACGTCCGTCCAGTTTTCGTATACGGAGGCATTCACCGCACGCGCCACTATGGCCCCGGATATATCGGATCCGCCACGGGAAAAGGTCTTTACTTTCCCGTGTACGTCCTTGCCGTAAAATCCCGGGAACACGGCCTTATCCACGCCGCGAAGGGCCTCGTTTATTGCCCTGTCGGAGCGGGCGGCGTCGTACGCGCCGTTTTCGTCGAAAAACACTACGTCCTCGGCGTCGACGAATTTTGCGCCGAGCACTTCCGCCATCACGCGGGCGGAGAGATATTCGCCGCGGGACGCGGTGAAATCTTCGCTCTTTTCGGCGTTTATGCGCGCTTCGGTCTCATCGAGGACGGCATTTATGTCGAAATCGATGTTGAGTTCCTTTATTATGCTCGTGAACCTGTTGCGTATCAGCGCAAACGCGGCGCCGCAGCTGCCGCTCTCCTTTACTTCCTTATGGCACTCGTATAAAACGTCGGTTATCTTTATATCGCCCGAATATCTCTTTCCGGGCGCGGAGACGACTATGTATCTGCGGTCCTTGTCGCCTTCTATTATCTTTTTTACCTGATTCATCACGGTGCCGTCCGCCATGGACGTTCCGCCGAATTTACAAACTTTTACAGCCATACTTTACTCACTTGATCCTTTTAGCCTCTATATAATATCGCTTTTCGTTGCCTTCGCCCATGGAGAAGGTCTTTTTGGGGAGGTTTCCGCCGGAAAGTATGAGCGAAAAGAAATCTTCCTTTGCTATCGCGGGCAGCAAAACCCCCGCACCCTCCGCGGTCAGCGCGATGAGGTCGGCGTCGCCGTGGATATAGTCGACCTCTCCTCCGTATTTTGTCAGGAAGCCAGCTATGTATTCGTCGAGCATGCGTATCCCCTCCGGCACGTCGGCCGGGAAAGGCATCTGCCTTTTAAAACCGTTTATGACGACCGTGGCAAACGACTGCCCGCTCAAACGCCACCCGTTCGCAAACTCTTCGGGCGACTTTGTTTTTATGAACCTGTGTATGGGGCGGAAAAACAGCGCGGGATCGTATATGTTCACCGCCTCGCACAGCGCAAAGCGCGCGGGATGCACCTTTGCCGACTCTTCGTCGAGCCCCGCCTTTGCTCTTTCCCAGCACAGCTTTGCGGCCGCGAGAGAGTGATTGCCGTCGCCCACGGCAAACAGCATCTTGTCTTCCCCTTTCAAACACGGCAGCGAAAGGAAAGCCGCGCATACTTCTTCGGCATTCGTTATATACGTCCCCCTCACGTGTCCGCCGCCCATGCTCAGCTCGAAATCGTACAACACCTCGCCGCGGCGCACGCTGTTTAAAACGCTGTTTTCAGCGTCGTCATACAGCAGCATGACGTGCGGAAGTTCCAGCAAAGCGTTTTCGCGTATCTTTACGCGCGGCGGCAGCCTGTCGAGTATAGTGGCCTCGGTGGAACGTATGAGCGCCCTGTCGTCAGGGACGAACGAATAGCTCTCGAGATCGACCGCGAGCACTATGCCCGTGCGCGTACCGCTCTCCGTTTCGCGCTCGACGAGCACGAATCCGCCGTCCACCTCTTTAAAGACCCCCGAAGAAAGATATTCGCGCATGGCGCCGTTTATCGAAGCGATGCGCCTTTCGGGCTCGTCGCCGAGGTATATTTCGGGAAAAATTAGATGGTACGTGCTCGGCTTGCCCGAAGTCGTCCGCTCGACTTCGCGCCAATAGGTGGCATCGCCGGTAAACTGGTCGCAGGCGTTTACCGCCCAAACGCCCATATCCGCATCGGCGGGCAATAAAATTTCGGGTATGTGTATGATGCCGGTGTCGGCTTTATCTTTCGAATAAGGCATAGGGCACCACTCAATTCAGATTGATGAGAAGCACGGTAAGCGCGGCAAGGATTATCGCCAGCAACTTTATAGGAATAAATTTTGTGAAAACAGATTTGAAAAACTCGCCTATCTTTTTCATTCTTTGGCCTCCGCGGTAAGGTCTGACCAGTAATAATCGCTGAGCGCGTTTTTAATGTCGCCCGCGTCGGCGTATTTCTTTTTGACCGCGCCGTTTTTGACTATGGAGATTATGCCCGTCTCTTCGGAAACAACGATGGCCGTAACGCTCGCGACGGAGGTGACGCCGAGCGCCGCGCGGTGGCGGCTGCCCATTTCCTTGGGCAGGTTCTCGCTCTGAGCGAGCGGCAGAAAACATCCTGCGGCATATATCTTGCTGCCCTCCACTATCATCGCGCCGTCGTGCAGGGGAGCCTTGGGATAGAAAACGGCCTCTATCATCTGCGAAGTTATTTCGGCGTTGACCACGGTGCCGCTCTCTATTATCCCCTCGGGGAGATTATCGTTGGAGAGCACTATGAGGGCGCCTATCATATTCTTCGACATGTTCTGGACGGCGCGGATCATCTCCTCTATTATCACGTCGATGCCGCTGACGCTTACCTTGGGCCTGTCGCTTTTGGCCTTGCCCATACTGTCCAAAAGCACCCTCTTTATCTCAGTGTTGTACATGGTGAACACGAGGATGGAGAGCATGATTATGACGATGAGCAAAAACTGCGACTGGATATTTTCGGAAAAGGCGAACGAGAGGCCGCACCACATAACCGCAAACACGAACATCGCGATAAATTTATAATTCTTATTGGTTTGCAGCACTTTGAATACGTAATAGAACAGAGCGAAAAAAAAGATGAACTCCATTACGTATGAGATGACGTTCCCGCTGAAGTTTTTAAAAAAATCGTCGATCTTATCCACGAAATTCTGCCACTCCAACTTTTTGCACCTCCTTATATTATGATATGAAAGCGGCAAGTTTTTTATTTGCCGCAGCCAAAACGAATTTTTATATCATTTATTATAAAGCCAACAATGCCAAAAATAAAGCAATTTGAGCAGTTTATTTCAGTCTGCGCCGAAAAATATTTGCGAACATACCAGTTTATATGCGCTGTCGGGCGTAAGCTCGCCGCGCTTTACGCCCGAAATGGCGCCGTAAACGAGCGAACACAGCCGCTCGGCCCTCTCCGTGCCGAGACGCTTCGCCTGTTCCCTGGTGCGCTTGACGCCGTATTCCTTCATGCCCAGAAGCGAAGACAGCTCGGCGTCGGACCTGTGCGACTTTGCAACGGTCACGAGGTTTTTGAGGTAAGAGAGCAAACTGTTCATCACGGCGATGCCGTCCATGCCTCTCTCCGTAAGCTCCTCCGCTATCTCGTAAAAGCGCGAGTAATTTTTCGCGGCCACAGCGCCGGTCATCTCGTATACGCGGTAGTCGGTATCTTTGTACACCAGCTCGTCCACCTCCGCGGCGGAGAGCGTGCCGCGGCCGTCTTTATATTCGACTATTTTTTCGGTCTCTATAGCCACGCGCGACATATCGCACAGGCAGTATCGCGCCATGTTTATGCATGCCTCCGCCTCGGCGGCTATGCCCGCGCGCTTGAGCGTGAGGTATATCCACCGCGTGACCTCCTCCTCGTCGGCCTTGCCGCAGTCGACGTAAGTAAGGCCGCGCTTTCTTTTCAGGTCTGCCGCCCCCTTTTTGCTGCGGGAGTTCACCACGATGAGAACGGCCGTATCGGGGAAATCTGCAAGCAGCGGCCTGAGATACCTTTCGAATTCGCTCTCCGAGGGATAAAAATCGGAGACTCGCACGACGCGTTTCTCCGCCATGAACGGATATGCCGAGAGGGCGTCGGTAAGGCGGGAAATGTTTTCCCCCTTAAGGTTCTCCCCGTCGAAGGCCGCGAAATTCAGCTCGGGAAGGCTTAAAAAGGCCTTTTTTATCATCTCTTCCGCCCGGGAAAGAAAGTATGCGTCGTCGCCGGCAAGCAAAAAAGCCCCGCCGCCGCATCCGCTCAAATAGTTTTTAAGTTCGGTAAACTTCATAGCGATATCCGCCTCCGGTATGACAGACGGCCTTCACGTCCGCCCCTTTACGCGGAACGGGCCGCGCTCGGATATTATACCATCTTTGACTATAAATTGCAAATCGCCGCAATCGTAAACGTTATCGGCAAAATTCACGCTTTGGAAATACACCGCCCTGCCGAACTCCGCGCCGTCGGAAGGGCGCTGCGCGACGAGAAGATCGCAGCCGTCTATATGCACGTCTTCGCCGCAGCTGATCCCGACCGTGACGCCTTTGCAATCGGCGACGACGTCGTTGCCCGTCACATACGAAAAGCTTATCCCGCACACGTCGAACCGCCGTTCGTAATGAACGGTAACGCCGCGATAGGGCTGAAAATTTATGTTCGTATAGTTGACGTACAGCTCCCCGCATTCTTTGCCGAGCAGGTTATAGGCGAACAAGCTCTCCTCGCCGCCGAGGATTATGACCGCTTCAAGCTCTTCGGCGGCGTTTTCGGAAAGGAGGGAAGTTATGTCGTATGACGACGGCGTTTCGGAAACGACGAGCACGTTGCCCTCGCCCGTTTTGAACAGCACCGCGCCGCTCCCGCCGTAGTAGCCCGAAACGACTATCTTCACCCCGCCCGCGGGGACATAATTTTTTAAAACCACGCCCGCCGCGAGCACGGCGGCGAGGACAAACGCGACTATCATGCGCCATTTCGCCCCGATATCGACCTTTTCGGAGAGGACGAACGCGGCCGCAAAATACAGTGGCGCGAAGGCCCCGAAGTCGAATCCGCTTATAAGGGCGTTTTCGGCATGCACCGAAACGAGCGCCGACGTTACGAGATCGAGCGGCACGGAATAGACCAGCAACAGCAGCCTTGCAAGCGGCGGGATAACGAGCGCGAGCAGGGTGCACGGAAACATCAGCGTAAAGATGGCCGATATCACGGGGACGAAGATTATGTTCATGCCGAGCGACGCCCAGCTCACATACCCGAAACCGGAAATGAGTATGGGGAAAGTCGCTATCTGCGCCGAGAGCGAGACCGACACGGCCGAAACGACGGGCGAAGGCAGCTTGGCGCGGGAAAGGACGCGGCCGATGCCGCCGTTGAACACGGCTATGCCCGCCACCGCCGCGACAGAGAGCAAGAAACCTATCGATATTATATTGAGCGGATCGACCAGCGTTATCACGACAAACGAGATCGCCACAGACGACAGGCCGTCGTACTTGCCGTGCATCAGCCTTATCGCCGACATCACGGCGCACATTATGGCCGAGCGCACCGCGGACAGCGTGAACCCGCACACGCCGGTATAGAAAAACACCACGGCTATGCTGAATATCGCGGAGGGCACCTTAGGCGCGCGCAATTTTTTAAGGAAAAAGGTGAGGATGACGTAAATAAGCGAGATATGCTGGCCCGACACCGCAAACACGTGAGCAACGCCGCCGTAACGGAAACTGTCCATCGTGGACGTATTTATAAACTCGGTATTGCCGGTAAACATGGCATAGCCTATGGCCGCGCCGTCTTTATCAAGATTTTCGAAAAAGAGCGAGCGTATCGCCGAATTTATGCCGCCGAAAAGAGAAAAACCGTATTCCGACGAGAGCTTGCCCGTCTGATAAGCGCTGTAGCGGACGTCCTCCAGCAGCCGGGAAGAATTTTCGGCTCCGTATGCGAAAGGCGAGGATACATATACCGTGGCGGTAAGCTCTACGGAATAGCCGACATCGCAGAATTCGCCGTAATTTTCGTCGAGATACACTATCATCCCGCCCGAAACGCGCTCGCCGTCGGCCGTTACGGAATCAAGTTTTATGTATTCGCCGTTCTGCGTAAAAGATTTTTCGTATACCACGCCGCCGACAGAGCATGCCGCCCCGTCCGCGATGCTCGTATCGCAGTAGGCCTCCAGCCTGAGATAGACGCCCGACACGCCGTATGCAAACAGCGCGGCGCAGACGAGCGCAAGAGTGATGCCGAAGGCGCTGCGGCGGACTATCGACACGATGACGGCGACAGCGGCCGCGGGCACCGCCGCGATCGCCCACCAAAGCGGAACTGAATTGTATACTGATATGTACGAAAGCCCGGCGCCTGCACCTATCGCAAAGGCAAGCAGCACGGCGGGCCGTAAATTGACAAACTTTTTCATCGGCATATGCTGAAATGCTCATGTACGCATATCGACAAAACCGAGGAACGCAAAGAACGCGCCTCGGTTTTGAACAGACGTCAGACAAGAGATATCTTATCGGAAATGCTGCGGACGAATATGCCCTTCGACACCCCGTAATCGATACACGAATTTATATAAGACGCAAACTTATCGGACAGCCTCGGCACCTTGAATTCGCGCTGAACGGCCACAACGAGCTCGTCGGAATACATGCTCACTTTGCTGAACAAAATGCTCTTCACCAGCGAGATCACGTCGTACGGGGCATAGTCGGTCTCTGCCGAGCGCAGCTGAACGCCCTCTTCGACGCGGTAACGGTCGAACGCCGAAAATTTGTCAGACTTGAAATAATACCTGGTGCCCATAATCTCGGCATACGGATAACCGCAGCCGGCAATGAGGGCGCGCATTTTGCCGTCGAGCTTTACTCCGCACTTGCTTATGCCGAACGACGCCAGCACGCGCCTTATCAAAAACCTCTCGGAGACGGGTTCCTCCGCCGTAACTACGGCCTTTATCGCCTTGGTCACCTCGGCGTCGTGTTCGCCGCCGAGGATGTATTGCGCGTCGGCGGCGCGCTCTTCGAGCTTTGCGGCGCGATAGGGCCGCCTGTAACCGCTCGAAACGGTTTTGCCGCCCGAACAGAGCTTATCAAGATATTCCTTTATCTTTTTTATCTCCCTCTTGGGATTATTGAAGAAATTGATGGAATACAGCCTTATGACGTTCCAGTTGTTGCGCTTGAGCGTTTGTATCTGCATGACGTTGCGGTCTTTTACCGAGAAACGGCTATCCCCGTCGCAAAGGATGGCGAGGATGAAGTTGTGTTTGTTCTTCGGGTCTACGACGGCAACGTCTATTTTGAAGTCGGAAACGCCCACGTCGCAACGGCATTCGTAGCCGTAGGTGGAGAGCTCTTCGGCGACGTACCTGCCTATGCCCGACCTGTTTATTATCATTTCGTCGTTCTTGACGGCTATGCTCGTGCGGCCCTTTTCGGCAAATTCGAGGAACGCCTTCAACCCCGCGACGCCGCGCGCGCTCGTGCGGGAAAGGTCTATCATGGAATAGCGCATGGAGGAATATATGACCATCTCCTCCCTCGCTCGCGAAACGGCCACGTTGAGCCTGCGCCATCCGCCGTACTGGTTGAGCGGCCCGAAGTTGAGCGATATCTTGCCCATGCGGTCGGGACCGTAGCATACCGAAAACATTATAACGTCGCGCTCGTCGCCCTGAACGCTCTCGAGATTCTTGACGAACAGCGGTTCTTCGCGCTCATACGCCGCCTCCTCGAGCCCGTTTTCTATTATCGCCTTGGAGAGCATCTTTTCGATATAAGTCTGCTGAGGCGTGGAGAACGTGACTATGCCCATGCTCGAACGGCGCAATTTTTCGTCCTTCAGCCTGCGCAAGACCTCCGCGACGAGCGCTTCGGCCTCCTGCTTGTTGCACTTGGTGAAGCCTCTGTCGTACACGCCGTCGGGAATGTAGACGAGCTTTACTTTGCTGTCGAGGGCGTCGGGCGAAGGGAAGGTGCACAGCTTGGAGGAGTAGTACATTATGTTGGAGAAAGCTATGAGGCTCTCATGCTTGCTCCTGTAATGCCAGTTGAGGTGTTTTTGAGGGATGCCGAGAGAGAGGCAATCGTCCAGAACGCTGTCGAGGTCTTCTGCCTCCATCTCGTCCTCGTCCTGCCCGAGCGCCATGAAGAACGTCGTGGGAGACAGCTGCTTGGGGTCGCCCACGATTATCGCGCTCTTTGCCCTTGCGAGCGAAGGCACCGCCTCGCACGTAGGCATCTGCGAAGCCTCGTCGAATATGACTATGTCGAAAAAGTCGGGTTCGGCGGCGAGGTACTGCGATACCGTGAAGGGACTCATCATCATGCAGGGCGCGACGACTTTGAGGAGCTGAGGTATTTCGGCAAGCAGCGAGCGCAGGTTTATGCGCTTGAGGTTGCCGTTGGTCTGCCGCCTGAACGTCATCAGTTCGAGGGCGAGCGGGCCCTCCGTCTCCTGATTGGGGAGGCGGGAGATCAGGTCGTGCCGTATCTTCGCCTTTGTGGCGGCGGCGAACTCCTCCGTGAGCTGCGCAAACTTCGCCGCGTTTTCGTCGAGCAGGCTCGCGGAAAATTTCGAAAGCGACTCGTCGGCAGGTATGTTGGTCTGCACGAAATTGCGGTAAACGTTCTTACGGAAGGAGGCAAGTATCTGTTCCCCGCCGATTATGCCGCTCTCCATCGCGTCCGTCATGAACGTGAGGCCCATTTCGTCGAGCTCCTTGGCCGTAGCCTTGTAGGCGCACCAGCCGGGGAGCATATCGATGTTGTCTATCAGCGCGCCGCATTTGGACGTATAATACTCAAAGATATCCTCGTCGGAGAAGAACGTTTTGTCCGCGGCCGTTATGTCGGCAAAATATTCCCTCGCCTCTATGAACGAACGGGCCGCCGAGATAACGCCGTTTATGAGCGGCTTGGCAAAGCCGCTTATCATATGATTGCACACGCTGTTGAAAGCGTCGGCGTTATAGTCCATGAACGTCTGATTGCAGAGGGCGTGCAGCTCGTACAAAGGTTTTAAAAACGCCTCGCGCTTCCTGTCGTTTATCCCGCCGCCGAGAGCCGTGAAATTCTGCGACAGGGGAGTGTTTTTAAGTATCCTCCCCTCCGCCTGCCACAACTCGTAGGCGCGCTTGACCCATTCGAGCTCTTCGCTCTCAGGGATGCGAGCCTTGGCGCATTTGTTCAGCCGCTTTATAACGGCGAGCACCGCACGGGACGAACGGTAGTTCTCGCCCCAGTTTTCGAGCTCAGCCTCCAGCACGGGGGCATACTTGTCTATATCGGGCAGAGAATAAAAACGGGTGAACCAGAGCTTGGAAACGTTGTCGTAGAGGACGTTTGCGTTATAGAACTTATAGAACTCTTCCTCGTCGCACTCGAAGAACTGCCTGAGCGTTCCGTCGCGCAGGGTGACGAGTATCTTTATGAAGTTTTCGAGCTTGCGGCTCGTGAAAGTGCTGATTTTTTGATTGAACGTGTCAAGGAAGAGGCCGAGATAATTTTTTAAATGCTTCAGCTCGGCAAGGACCACTTCGGCGGCGCACAGCACGCCGTTTTTGACGCCGTAGTCGCACTCGGTGATGTTCACGTTTTCAAACGGCGAACGGTACACGCCGCCGCACTCCTTTGCCGCGATCTGCGCCCTGAGCAGCATCTTTTCGCACTGCTCGAGCTTTTCCTTGGTGAGGCTGTCGTAAAAAGTGCTCTCTATGTTCACGAGCTCGGGCGCGTTTTTGTTCTGAAGGTAATAGAGTATGCCCTCGTATACCGAAACGCCCAGCCTGCGCTTTTTGTGGAGCGCATTGTAAGGGTCGGCGAGGGACGCGCGCGTCTCCCTTATCTCTTCGCCTTCGGCAAGGAAAGTTTCTTCGGAATACTCGTCCTTCAAGGCGAGAGTCGCCTCTATGGAGCGCACTATCTCGGCCTTGTCGGTAGATTTGCCGGTGGAAAATTCCATGCAGAACTCGCCTATGCCTATTTCGGTAAGGCGCTTTTTAACGACGGAGAGCGCCGCCTGTTTTTCGGCAACGAACAGAACGCGCTTGCCCTTATCCACGGCGTTGGCTATCATATTGGTTATCGTCTGGCTCTTGCCCGTCCCCGGGGGGCCGTGAAGAACGAAAGTGGCGCCCTTTTCCGATTCCGCCACGGCCTCGAACTGAGAACTGTCGCAAGGCAGCGGGACGAGAACGTCGCAGGGGTCTGCCGTATCCTCGTCCACTCCCGCAAGTTTGTTGCCCGCGAGTTTGTTGGAATTTGAAATGAGGCTGGCGATGAGAAGGTTTTCCCTGTAGCGCGAAATGTTGCTCTTGACGTCGCTCCACATCGCGTACCTGGCAAACGTGAACTGGGCGACGTATACGTCGTCGGTCACTTCCCAGCCCTTTATGTTGGCCGTTTTTGCACGGAAAAGCGCCACCATTTCCGTGACGGAGAGGTTTTTGTCCTCCATGCCGCGGATATCTATGCCGAATTCCTGCTTTAAAAATTCGAGCAGCGTGGTGTTTACCGTTATATCTTCGCCTTTGAACATGGTGACGCCCTGCTGTTTGGTGCGTTTGAGCGTTACCGGCAGGAGCGCTATGGGCGCGTATTTGAACTCGCGCTCCTCTTCATGTTTCCACTTCAGAAACCCGAGCGCGAGACAGAGAGTGTTGGCGCCCGCCTCCTCTTCAGCCGTGCGCGCCTTTCTTATTAACGAAGAGGCGTGTTCGTTAAGGACGGACGGGCCGTCGTAGGTGCGAACTATGCCGGACGACATCTCTATATCGATGAGTTCTTTGAGGGCGCGCACGCTCGGACTGCCGCCGAAGAATGCGCCGTCCTTTATGGGCTGAGCGTTGGAGAGCACGCTGAATTTGTCGCCCCCCTCGAGTGCCTGCAAAAAGGAAGCGAGGTTCGCCGAAACTATGTGTATGCAGTCGCTCCTGTACCTGAAATTGAGGAGATTGTTCTTTAAAGACAGGTCGAGCAGGCGGCGCTGCCACGTCTGTTCCTTGGACGCGCCCTTTTCAAGCGCGTATTTGCCCGCGTCGATAAGCTCGCCGGGCTTCTGATCGTAGGCGAACTGCTCCTCGCCGAGAAGCTCGTACCTGCCGCCCGATTTTACCTTTATAGGTATGGGGAAAACGCCGCCTATCCTGCAGCGCTTTATATCGACGCACGTCTCGTATTCGCCGCGCTTGAGCTGAGCGGAAAAGTGCGAGGCGCTGGTGGTGAAACTTGCGTTTTTATGCGTGAAAAGGTCGTTGGCGTCGAATATCGCGAGATTGTTCACGCCGTCGAGGATATATTTGCCGATGACCGACATGTCGTCCTGGATGGTTGTGCTGAAACAGCTCTCATAGAGCCATACGCCCACCGCCACCTTCTCTTTGCCCAAAACTATAACCGGATTGAGCCTTGCCGCCTCCAGGCAGGAGGCGTACAGGAGCGCCATCTCGAGAGGGGTCGCCGACTTGGAGGATATCACGGAGGTTATCCCGCCCGCGCCGACCGCCTTGTCCATGGGCGGCTGAGGCAAAGCCTCCACGTTCTGGCCGCGGAGCGCCGAAAATATGGCCGCTGCCGCGCTGCGGACGGCTGTCTTGTCGTTTCCGGAATATCCGCTCCACTCGGCGGAATAGCCCCAGGTCTTCAGCTGCAGCCCCGCTTCGGCAAGCACTTTCTGGCAGTCGGCTATCTTGGGCCTGACGAGAGCCGCAAGCATCTCGGCATTGCCGGAAAGGCCGCCCCAGTAATCTATGGGCAGGCATTCGACGTTTGCCTTTAACTCGCAGACCTGATTTTTGCCGCACGCGACGGTTATGCCGACGGTGCAGGTCTCGGGTTCTTCGAGTTCGGCGAGATATTTCGGATTGAGGACTTTGTCCACTTCCGCCTGCACGCTGCTTTCGTGGGGGATCTCCGCGATCTCTACGGTGCGGGGAAGTATGAGTTCGGTGCTGCCGCTCACGGTGACGACCAGGTTTTCCACGGAAGTCTCCCCGCGGTTATAGAGCCTGAACGTGGTAAACAACGGCATGCGGCAATAATATGTCGCATAGCTTACGGTATTTAAAAGTTCGCCCTCGAGCTCTATTACGTCTGCCTGCTGTTTTGATTTTTTCTTAGTAGCCATGATTTTACTTTATTCCCCTTATTGCCATTTACTACCGCTTTTCGTAGGTAATTATACTATATTTTGCGGGCGGGGGCAAGGGTATGGCAAAAAAAATTGCCGCATACCGAAAATTTGCCGCCGCGCCCCGCACCGTTCAACGCACTATCGCAAGTTCTTTGAGGGCGCGCGTGTAAGCGATATATTTTTCGTTGTCCGACATATCCGAATCGGCCACGGCCACGGCCGTGAACTCGAGGCCCTTGCTCTCGTATACGGTCATGAGGTTTATTCGCGTCTTCGATATGCTGCCCGTCTGACGGAGGATATTGTAGTTCTTGCGCGAAAACTCGGCAAGGCGCGCCTCCGACGTTATCACCGCCTTAAGCCCCTTTTGCGGGGAGAGCCAGCCCGTTACTTTGCGCGGCTGAAGGTAAACTATATCCGAGCCGTCGCAACCTATCGACTGCATGTCTATGTTCAGTTCGCTCGAAACGAAGTCGACTATCTGATTGGTGTTGCGGTAATTCTGCGTCAGCGTGTATACCTCGCTCCCGAGCGCCGACCAGTCGGAAACGCCCCTGTATGGGGTTATGTTCTGCTTGAGGTCGCCGAAAACGTTGAAACGCGCCCGCTCGTTCACGCACTTCAGAACATAATATTCGCCCTCGGAGATGTCTTGCCCTTCGTCGACGAAGATATACGAATGTTTGGGCGCGAGATCGAAGCCGAGCTTGCACAGCATGAGACAGAGCGCGTAAATATCGCAGGGATACAGCCTGCCCGCGCGCACGCCGTATTTGCGGCGCGATTTTTTAACGGTTTCGCCGAAGAAAAAGCGAGCGACGTCGACGCCGTTTTCGCACCTGCCTATGGCCACGAGGTTGCTTTCGCCGCGGATGACGTCGGCAAAATCGCACAGCGGAGAGAACATCTCGGCTATCTCGCGCACATATGCGCCGTTCGCCTCTATCTCCCGCTTCAATTCGCGGCGCTTTTCTATCCTCTCAGAATAGGTGAGCACCTCGTTGCCGCCGACGTTTATTTTATAGCGCATGAGGTCGGCAATCTCCTTATCGACGGCGGCGTCGAGCGAGGCGAGGTCTTCCACCGCGGCGGCGCATATCTCTTCGCCGTGGCGGCGGATATGGCGCACCGACTTGTAGAACGAGAGCAGCTGCCGGTAAAAATAGCCGTAGGAATTCATGCGCTCGTCCTTTTCGCTAAGCGTTAAAAATTCGGCGACGTCGGATATGCAGTTGAACAGCTTGCGGAACGGCTTCGTGTAATACAGCCCTCCGCCCGCCTTTTCCTTTATCTCTCCGAGGATGCAGCGCCTCACCCTGAGCCCGGCATTTTTTATCTTCTCGTACAGGGCTACCTGGCGTTCGCAGCAGGAAATCATGTCGCTCACCGTCCCCGCACATTCAGGGGAGGAAAACATGCCGCGGACACCGTCGTAAATTTTTGCCAGCTTCTTTTCCACGTCGGTTATGAAATTGCGGGAATATATATACGCAAGGTAGCTTGCGGGCGGGTATTCCGTCCTGTCTATCTTGCTTTCCACGTCGATGCCCTGCCCCGCGAGCAGTTCGGCAAAGTATTTTTCTATAGTGCTCGTCCTCACCTTTTCGAGCTCCAACACGGCGGAGAGCTCGTCGATGAACGCGTTGAACGAATCCGACGGGGTTATGACGAGCACGTCGCGCGGTTTTACCCCCTCGTTGTTATACATTATATACGAGAGCCTGTGCAGCATTATCATCGTTTTGCCGCTGCCGGCTATGCCCTGAACGACAAAACAACGCTCTTCGGGGAGAGTTATTATCTCGTACTGCCGCTCCTGAATGGTATCGATGATGTCGGTGATGCCGCTCTTTTCTTTGCGGCTCTTTATTATTTCGCGCAAGAACGGATCGAATATTATCTCCTCGTCGCGGCCGGCTATCTCCTCTTTCGAGAGATAGTCTTTGACGGAAAGATATTCGTTTTTCATGTCGATCACCTTTCCGCTGCGCGTGCGCAGCGCCCTGCGGAGCACGAGCTTATAATTGTATTCGTTTATCGAAAAGCTGACGCGGCTCTTCTGATAATACCTTCTCGCGAGAGGCGCGCGCCAGTCGACTATCTCCAGCCCCTCGTCGCCGCGCTTGCCGATATAGTAGCTGTTATAGCCGTCTTTATCGTCCACGACGTCCATACGCGCGAAATAGGGCTCGTCGAAAAAGGGTTTGTAGGTCTCGATCCTTGCCCTGTACTGCGCTATCGCGGCCTTGAGCGCCATCACCCTCTTATAGCTTTCGGCGTTGTAATCGGGGTCGGCGACGAGCGACGCGATCTCGTCCCGCGCCGCGCTTATGGATGCTTTGAGTTTGTTGATGTATATATACCGCAGCATGAACATGACGGCATCGATATGGTCGCATTCCCATGCCAGCTGCTTTTCCGAGTCGAGAAGGTCTAAAAAGAACTGCTTGTCGGGCTCTTTATGCGGGTCGATTATCTTTTTTATTCTTTTGATGTCTGCCATACCTTTCCCGTCTTTTTGCGCGCGGCGCAATATTTGGATAGTTCATTATAACATGCCGGCGCAAAAAAATCAATACCCGGCAACCTTTTTGGCACGACAAAAAAAGCGCGGCCCGCACGCGAACATGAGCGCAGCCGCACTGTATTTTTGTAAATATAACCCTGCAATATCTACATTGCAATACAAGATAAATTTGAACAAAACGAACTTTTAAGCAAATAAAACTTTATATAAAGACGTCAATGCCTGAGTTTGTTTTTTATGCAGGCCTCGTACGTGAGCACCGTTGCGGCAACGCCTACGTTGAGGCTGTCGCACCTGCCGAGCATCGGGATGGCTATCATCTCGTATTCGCCGTCGTACCATTCCCGTGCTATACCGTAGCGCTCGCTGCCAACGACTATGGCGGTGTTTCTGCCGAACGGCTCGTCGTAATGGAAATGCGGCGCGCGCGTATCGGCAAGGTACACGACAAAACCGTGAGCCTTCAACCATTCGCGGCATTCGGCGACCGACGAAAATTCAAACGACGGCACGGTGAGCACTGCGCCCTGGCTGGATTTTATGAGCTTGGGATGGGTCATGCGCACCTTGCGGTTACAAAAAAACACCGCGTCCGCACCTGCGCCGTCGGCCATGCGGAGCATCGTTCCCGCATTGCCGGGTATCTCCACCCCGTCTATGACGAGCACGACCGCCCTTTGCGGGGGAACGAACGACGATATATCCCGCTGCGGGAGAGCGGCAAGGGCCATCACTCCGTCGGGCTGCCCCTTTTCGGAGATCTTTTCGTAAGTTTTCGCAGATACCGAAAACCTGTCCGCCGTGCGCGCGGAAAGCTCCTTTATGAGCGCAACGACTTCGGGCGTGCGTATATATTCGGGGCACACTACCAGACTTTCGATATGCGTCCCGAATCTGAGGCACATGCCGGCAAGCCATATCCCCTCCGCGACAAACAGCTTCTGAGGGTTGGGCTTTGAATTTGAAAGCACTCCCTTTATGCGCCTGATTATTCCGTTCTGTTCGCCTATCGGGCGAAAATTCAACTCTTTTAACAGCTCTTCGCAATTTATGGCCATAGAACATGCGTGCGGGCGCGCCGCACGCGGCGCGCCCTGCTCCTTTAAAATTCAAACAGATTGAGACCTATCTCCCGCGAAAACTTTCTTCCGACGCTGCCGTCGATGAGCGTTATCACCATTTCGCACGTCGCCGAAACGACCGCGCTGTTGAGATGCCCGCCGAATACCTTGCCTTCGCCGTCCCCCGCACTCATGTGCAGATGCTGATAAAACTCTCCGTCCTTTTTTGTCACGGTACCCGAGAGCGACACTATTTCGTAATCGCCCCTGAACGTGTGCGAAGCATACGTTTTATTTTGCGGCGAAAACACGCCCGCGGTAAATTCGCCGACCGCGCCTATGGCCGAGACCGACGCAAGCCCCACCTTTTCCGCAAGGCAGATGCTCCTAAGAGCCTGACATATCTCTTCGCCGCGGTCTATGCGGGCGACTATTTTATCGGAAAACACACGATAGTCCATTATATTCCCTTATACCGAAGCGGGCACGGAGAGCGCCGTGCCCGCAGCAAAGTTTTGTCACGGCAAACAAGTTTTTGCAAAGCGATATCACTCCCACTCTATCGTTGCAGGCGGCTTGCTCGTTATGTCGTACACTATCCTGTTGGCGTGTTTGACTTCGTTTACTATGCGATTGGAGATCACTTCGAGCACGTCGTACGGAATGCGCGCCCAGTCGGCCGTCATCGCATCTACCGAAGTGACGGCGCGTATGGCGATGACGTTTTCGTATGTTCTGAAGTCACCCTGCACGCCGACCGTTTTGCTGTTGGTTATCACGGTGAAATACTGCCATATCTTGTCGTCGAGACCCGCCTTTGCTATCTCTTCGCGCAGGATATAGTCGGAATCGCGCAGCGTCTCCAGTTTGTCTTCCGTGACCTCGCCCATTATCCTTATGGCGAGGCCGGGGCCGGGGAACGGCTGACGCATCACGACGTTTTTGGGCAGCCCGAGTTCGAAGCCTACTTTTCTCACCTCGTCCTTGAACAGGTCGCGGAGCGGCTCTATTATCTCTTTGAAATCGACAACGGAGGGGAGCCCTCCCACATTGTGGTGGCTCTTTATCACCGCCGACTTGCCCTTGCCGCTCTCTATCACGTCGGGATAGATGGTACCCTGAACGAGATAGTCGACGGCACCTATGCTCTTGGATATCTTTTCGAAGGAGCGGATGAACTGTTCTCCTATTATTTTACGCTTTGTTTCGGGGTCGCTCACGCCCTTAAGTTTTTCGAGGAACACGGCGCCGTCGTCTACTTTGACAAGGTTCATGCCGAGGCCCTCCTTGAACACCTTCATGACTTCATCGGCCTCGTATTTTCTGAGAAGCCCGTGGTCGACGAAAACGCAGGTGAGCCTGTCGCCGACGGCCTTATGTATCAGCGTTGCCGCAACGGCGGAATCCACCCCGCCCGACATGGCGCACAGCACCTTTTTGTCTCCTATCTTTTGCCTGAGTTCGGCGATCTTTTCGGATACGAAGCCCGACATCGTCCAATCCCCGTGCGCGCCGCACACGTTATATAAAAAGTTGCGCAACATTTTAGTGCCGTATTCGGTATGCTGCACTTCGGGATGGAACTGCACGCCGTAGATCCTGCGTTCGGCGTTGCCGAAAGCGGCGAACGGGCAGTTGTCGGAGTGAGCGATCATGTCGAAGCCTTCGGGCAGGCGGGTTATCCTGTCGGTATGGCTCATCCAGCAAACCGAGGTCTCGGGCACCCCCTCCGTGAGCGGGCTGCTCTTGCTGTATACTTCCGCCTTACCGTATTCCGAAGCGGAAGCGCGCTCCACAACGCCGCCCAGAAGGTGTGCGGTGAGCTGGCAGCCGTAGCATATCCCCAGAACGGGAATCCCGAGGTCGAAGATCTTCCCGTCGACCTTGGGGCTGCCTTCGTCGTATACGCTGTTCGGGCCCCCCGTAAAGATGATGCCTATGGGGGCGTATTCTTTGATCTTTTCGATAGTCATGTCGCACGGCACGAGGTCGCAATAAACGTTTTGCTCGCGCACGCGCCTTGCAATTAATTGATTGTACTGACCGCCGAAGTCGAGTACCAAAACTCTTTCGCGCTGCATATGTAGATCCTTATGTTTTATTTTGCCTGGAGTAAGCGCCGCAATGCCGCCAAATATTTTACGGCGGAAGCAGCAACGCACTTCCGCCTGAAAATTTTGTTGAAAGCCATCAGTTCTTGGGCGAATAGTTGGGCGCCTCTTTCGTGATGCTTATGTCGTGAGGGTGAGATTCGGTGAGCGAAGCCGCCGTCATCTTAACGAACCTCGCCTTGGTGCGAAGCTCGTCGATGTTGTGCATGCCGGTATATCCCATGCCGGCGCGCAGCCCGCCCATAAGCTGGAATATGATGTCGGCGAGCGGTCCACGATAGGGCACCCTGCCCTCCACGCCCTCGGGAACGAACTTTTTGTTGTTGGCCTGGAAATACCTGTCTTTGCCGCCCCGAGCCATGGCGGGGAGCGAACCCATGCCGCGGTAAGATTTGAACGACCTGCCCTGATAGATCTCGAGCTCGCCGGGCGATTCGGTAGTACCTGCAAACAGCGAACCTATCATCACGGCCGCGCCGCCTGCGCCTATGGCCTTTACGATGTCGCCGGAATACTTGATGCCGCCGTCGGCTATGACCTTCTTGCCCATCTTTTCGGCCTGCTCGGCGCAATCCATTACGGCGGTGAGCTGAGGCATGCCTATGCCCGCAACTATGCGGGTGGTGCAAATCGAGCCGGGGCCCATGCCCACTTTCACCACGTCGGCGCCCGCATCGATGAGCGCTTTCGTAGCCTCTGCCGTGACCACGTTGCCCGCGACGAGAGGAAGCTCGGGGAAGGCCTTTTTGACTTTGGATACCGCCGCGACGATGCGCGAATTATGGCCGTGAGCCGAGTCGAGAACGACTATATCGACTTTAGACGCAACGAGCGCCGCGACCCTGTCGAGCACGTCGGGAGAATCGCCGATAGCGGCGCCCGCGAGCAGCCTTCCGTTTTTATCTTTTGCGCTGTTGGGATATTGAATGGCTTTTTCTATATCCTTTATCGTTATAAGGCCCTTTAAATAGCCGTTTTTATCGACTATGGGCAACTTTTCTATCCTGTGGCGGCCCAATATCTTCTGCGCCTCGGCGAGGGACGTGCCTTCAGGGGCGGTGACGAGATTTTCCTTAGTCATCACATTGCAGATGGGCTGTTCGAAATCGGTCTCGAAGCGCAGGTCTCTGTTGGTGAGGATGCCGACGAGCTTGCCGCCTTCGGTGATGGGCACGCCGCTTATGCGGTATTTTTCCATGAGCGCCACGGCCGCCTTTACGGGCTCTTCCGGAGTAAGGAAAAACGGGTCGGTGATGACGCCGTGCTCGCTCCTCTTGACCTTATCGACCTGAGAAGCCTGCTCTTCGATGGACATATTCTTGTGGATTATGCCCACGCCGCCCTCTCTCGCCATCGCTATGGCAAGCTTGCTCTCGGTAACGGTATCCATCGCCGCGCTCACGAGAGGGATGTTGAGTTTGATCCCCGGCGCCAGCAACGTGCTCAAATCGACCGTAGAGGGCAACACGTCCGAAGCTGCGGGTATCAGCAGCACGTCGTCGAAAGTCAACGCTTCTTTGACAATTTTACTCATTAGTCAGTCTCCTGTTCTTGATTTTTATGTTATAAGTGTAAACTTTTAAACCGAAAATTTAGTTAAGTAAAGTGCGGCGCCCGCCGCAAACTCATGCGGCGAACGCCGCGTAATGTTGCGTTTCTACCCTGCAATGACGCCCGAAAGGGCACTTTTTAACGTGTCGAGGTATTTAGTCTGCTCGCCGCCTACGGCGGTCACCCGTCCAAGCAGGTCCAGAATGCTCTGCCCGGCGGAAGGATCTTTATTTTCGATCACCCTGAGCGCGAGAGAACCGAGAGCGTTGTTCACTGGGAACCCGTAAATGTCTCCCGAATACGAGACGGAAGCAAATTCGCCCCTTACGACGTCGGCATCCAGAGCGGACACCGCAGTACCAAGCGCAAGCTCGGTCTCGCCTTCGCGGTAGTAAGCCGAAGCGAGAGCGCCGAACGTATACTGCCTGTAACTGAACACCACGCCGGAAAAGCCCTCGTTGCCGGAGATGCTCCCGTTGATTTTTTCGTCGCGGAGAGCGCAGTAATCGGCGAACTCGCCGTGGTCGACAAGTTCGGGGCAATATTTTATTACATACCCGTCGTCGCCCGCCAGGATACTGTCTTCCACGCAGCGGCCGAGGTCGGCGATGTTTCCGGTGTATGCGTAATAAAGCGAAGCGTACCTCGCCGCAAACCCGTAATTGCCGAGCTGTTCGCACCATCCGCACAGCGTGCCGGGGAAACCGAGACTCAGTATGCCGAATACGGCTACGGCGCAGCCCGCCACGACGGCAAGCGTTATAAGCGCCGATTTTATTATTATCTTGCTCAAGAGAGTGTACCGTTAAAGTTAGTTGACGGGACTTTTCGCCCCGTTTCGATTTAAATCATTTTAGCACAGAGCAAAATAAAATGCAAGTGTTTGCAAAACATTCATAAAACGCAAAATCACATTAATATTTTATAGTATGAGAAAAATCTTATATCTTTCCGCCGCCCTGGCGGCTGCCGCCGCCATGCTGTGCGGCTGCGCCAAAAAGACGAACTATGCCGATTACATATCGGAAAAGAGATACGCCGTTTACCTCTATGAGGACGACGCCGAAAGCATAAAAATTTATTGCTCCGAAAAAGAGAGTCCGTTCGTCGCCGACGGCGTAAAGGGCAAAACCACGACGGTCACGGAAATATACGCGAAACTTTCGGGCGAGCCGGAAACGGTGAACATATCGGGCGGAGGCATAACAGGCGGCGAAATGAGTTACATGACCGTGCGCGACTGCTGGTATCTGAGCTGCGGGGAAACCATCGAGGGCGACAGCGCGGAGCTCACCGTAATAAAAGACGGCGCCGAAAAGACCTATACCCTTCCCAAGGCGGGCACGGGAGGCGCGCTGACCTGCGAACAGGCGCTCGACTGCGTGACCGAACACGACAGGCAGCTGTTCGACTCGCTCACCGTAAACGGTATATTCGAAGGGGAGATCTTCGTGCGGATGATATACAACGGCGCATGCTATTACTACGTGGGCGTATGCGGGCGCGATTCAACCGTTCACGCGTATCTCGTCGACGGCGCAAGCGGCAGGATAATAGCCGAACGCGAACACCGCATTTAAAATCTTACGTTATGTTACACATATTACTTCGCAAAACTTGCAATAATAAAAATCCGATAGGCTCTGCACGGAAATGCGGGGCCTTTATGAATTTTATAGCAACCTTTCAAAGCAGATAAAATCTCCGCCTCCGCGCGACTTTAACGTGCCGCACAAAACAAAACCCGCCGAAAGGAGCAAATCGCGCATGGGCGCGTTTTTTATGTGCGTATCCATGCGCACGCTGGTCTTGCCCGAACGCTCTGCCTCGCCGAAAATCTCGCCCAGCGCGGCCCCGGCAAGGCCTCTGCCGCGAAAGTCGGGCGAAACGGCGAGAGTGTGCGCCGCAAGATATGGTCCCCCCGTGAGCCATTCCCCATCTATATCGCCGTAATCGGGATCGGAGGGAAATACCGAGTACACCGCGGCCGCGACGCCGCCGCACTCCATGACTCGCATGTTGCCGCCGCGGACAAACGCGTCCAAAACGTCCGCATAGGGATAGCCGTCGCCCCACTGCGGATTTTTATGCGCGGCCATGAATTCCCTGGCCGAACAGAAAATGCTTTTTATGGCGGGAAGGTCGCCCTCCTCCGCCATGCGCAAAACATAGCCCGGGACCATCGCTAACCCTCTAAAAATTCCACGATGATGCTGTTCTGAACGAACAGGAACTCGTCTTTGATGCGCACGTTGTTACCCGATACATCCAGCCAGCGCGACGTTTTTTTGAGCGCCGCCGAATAATCTTTGAAGAAATCGCCGCCGAAACGCCTCTTATACTCGGAAGCATCCAAGCCGAAGGACGTGCGCAGGGCGAGCATTACGAATTCCTCTTTGCGCCCCTCTTCGTCTATCTCTTCCGAAGTTATCACGGGGAGATGCCCCGACAATATACATTTAAAATATTCGTCGAGGTCGAACGTGTTTGTGAAGCGGACGTTATCAATGCAGGACGAAGCGGAGACGCCGAATCCGATATACTCCCCCCTGCGCCAGTAATTAAGGTTGTGCAGGCTGCCTTTGCCGGGCT
Organism: uncultured Clostridia bacterium; assembly: GCA_944354725.1. Classification (GTDB taxonomy): domain Bacteria; phylum Bacillota; class Clostridia; order Christensenellales; family Borkfalkiaceae; genus Coproplasma. The sequence continues at coordinate 10,199 of CALVQA010000045.1, read as the reverse complement.
TACAGAAATTAGAGACCTCGTAGCGGACGAAACCCAGCTCCTTGAGGCGGGCGTACCCCGCTTCGTAGAGCGAAGCGACCTCGTCTCCGTCGGGAAGTTCGCCGTTGAGATAATCGGTGTATATGGGAGTACCGTCCTCCGGCGTGAGCGCATACATGGAAATATGGCTCGCCCCCGCCTCCGCGGCAAAATCTATGGTATATACGACGTCGCCGGCAGTCTGCCCCTTGAGCCCTATCAAAACGTCCGCGTTAAAATTTTCCCCCTTGAGAAGGGCCGCGCAGTCTTTGAAATCCTGCGCGGTGTGTATCCTTCCTATATCCTCGAGCTGGCCGTCTATTGCCGACTGCAACCCGACAGAAAACCTGTTGATGCCGCACTTTTTATAGAAAGATATCTTGTCGGCCGTAACGGTGCCGGGGTTGAGCTCTATGGTGACCTCGGCATCCTTCGAGAGCGAAAAATTTTTGCGGGCCGAAGCCACGAGCATCCCGATATAGCTCTCGTCTATTACGGAAGGCGTGCCGCCGCCTATATACAACGTGTCGAAAGAGCGGCCCTTGAGCTCGTCGCTGCGGAAACTCATCTCACGGTAAACGCAGGCCATGTAGCTCTCGGCATAGCACAGTTTATCGGGATAGGAAGTAAAATCGCAATAAGAGCATTTGCTCTTGCAAAAAGGTATGTGAACGTATATTCCCGCCATCATGCACCCCAGCGATACACCGACAGATCTATCTTATAGTCGTCGGAAACAACGACGCCCTCTTCCTCGAGCAGCGACTTCTGCACATCCTTGCCGCCGAAGGCAAAACCCGTGCACACCGAGCCGTTTGCAAACACCACGCGGTGGCAGGGATTCACGCCGGGCATAGGATTGCAGTGCAGCGCCCACCCCACCTGCCTTGCCATGCGCGGATTGCCGCACAGGCGGGCGACGTCGCCGTAGGTGGCAACTTTGCCGCGCGGGATACGGCGGATAACTTCGTACACCCTATCAAAAAAGCCGTTTTCCACTTTCCGCCTCCTCGGTCAAGCGTATCAGTCTTTATTCGTCTTCAATATCTGCATGAACACTTCGGAAGGCACCTCCACGCTGCCTATCGTGCGCATGCGTTTTTTGCCCTCTTTCTGCTTTTCGAGCAATTTTTTCTTTCTCGTTATGTCGCCGCCGTAGCACTTGGCAAGAACGTCTTTGCGCATCGCCTTTACCGTTTCGCGGGCTATTATCCTGCCGCCTATCGCGGCCTGCACGGGTATCTCGAACAACTGCCTGGGAATGGCGTCCTTCAGATTTTCGCACAGCGACCTGCCGCGCAAATACGCGGAATCTTCGTGCACTATCATGGAGAGCGCGTCGCACTCCTCGCCGTTCAAGAGTATGTCGAGCTTAACGAGCTTGCTCGTACTGTAGCCTATGAGCTCATAGTCGAAGCTGGCATAGCCGCGCGTCCGCGACTTTACGGAATCGAAAAACTCGAATATTATTTCGTTGAGCGGCATTTCGTATACGAGCCTGACGCGGTTGGCGTCGAGGTACGTCATCTCCTTGAACACGCCGCGCTTTTCGCGGCAGAGATCCATTATCGGGCCGAGATAATCGGGGGGAGAATAGATATCCACCTTTACAATCGGCTCCTCCATATGCTCTATCTCCGACTGAGGCGGCAGATGGGAAGGATTGTCGACAAACAGTTCCGAGCCGTCGGTCTTTACCACTTTATAGCTTACCGACGGGGCGGTCGTTATGATATCGAGAGAAAACTCGCGCTCTATGCGTTCCTGGATGATCTCCATGTGCAGAAGCCCTAAAAAGCCGCAGCGGAAGCCGAAGCCGAGCGCGACCGAATTATCGGGCTCGAACACGAGCGACGCGTCGTTGAGCCTGAGCTTTATGAGCGCCTCTTTAAGATCGTTGAATTTGCTGCCGTCGAGGGGGTATATGCCGCAGAACACGACGGGCTGCACCTTTTTATAGCCGGGAAGCGGCTCCGCCGCAGGGCGTTCGGCGTTGATGACCGTGTCGCCCACGGCGACGTCCTGGATGCTCTTTATGGACGCTGCGATATAGCCGACTTCGCCCGCAGACAGCCCGCTCTTTTCGTACAGACCGGGAGCAAACACGCCCACTTCGGTCACTTCGTATATCTTGTCGGAGCGGAACGTCTTTATCCTGTCGCCCTTTTTCACCTCGCCGTCCTTTACGCGCACGAACAGTATGACGCCCTTATAGTTATCGTAATAGCTGTCGAATATCAGCGCTTTCAGCGGCGCGTCGAGGTCGCCCTGCGGTGCGGGGAAATACCTGACTATATCCTCCAATATCTCTTTGATGTTTACGCCCTCCTTGGCCGAGACCAGAGGCGCATACGAGGCGTCGAGGCCTATCACGTCCTCGATCTCCTTTTTTGCCTCTTCCGGACGGGCAGAGGGCAGGTCGATCTTGTTTATGACGGGCAATATCTCAAGGTCGTTCTCGAGCGCGAGATATACGTTGGCGAGCGTCTGCGCCTCTATACCCTGCGACGCGTCGACGACGAGAACGGCGCCCTCGCACGCGGCGAGCGAACGCGAGACTTCGTAGGTGAAGTCCACGTGCCCCGGCGTATCGATGAGGTTGAACACGTATTCTTTGCCGTCGTCGGCGGAATAGAACATCCTGACGGGAGTGAGCTTTATGGTTATGCCGCGCTCGCGCTCGATATCCATGGAGTCGAGCAGCTGGTCCTCCATGTCGCGCTCGGAGACCTGCCCCGTGAGCTCCATTATCCTGTCGGCAAGGGTGCTCTTGCCGTGATCGATGTGCGCTATTATGCAAAAATTACGAATGTACTGACTGGGTTTTTTCATATATCCACTGTTTTGCGATATCTTCGCGGTTGGGAATTTTCACCAACAATTATATAAAATTACGGCGATTTTAGCAAGAAAAAACGGGCATCAGGCGCATTTGCGGCAGGCATTTTTTAAAATATGCAGATATCCCGCAATTTAAGCGCCCGTTTGCGCCTTGACAAAAGCGGCGGCATATTGTATGATATGAATACCTTTTACACCGCGCGTTCACACAGAGCGCAGAACGTAAAAGAATCGAAGCATAAAGGAGATGCTTATGGCAAACTCGACATATGACCGCGCCTCCATCGAGAGAGAGGCGGCAAGATACCAGAGGAGACTTATACCGCTGAACATAGCAGTGGTGATAATATCCCTCGTGGCGGCACTTTCCATCATGTTCGCCCCCATCATCACCGTGGACCTCACCAAAGCGGACGAACTGATAAGCCTGATCGAAGGCACCGACGGCTCGGTACAGCCCGACGGCAACGAAGAAGGCGAACAGAGCACGGTGAGCGTAGTTTTATCGGCAATGAAAGACTTCGGCGCGAGCGTATCCGTCTCCACTTTGGGGATGCTGCAGTTCGCCATGGCGGAGAACGTCTCCGATTACGTGACCGAAACGGCGTCGCAGACGCTGAGAGAGGAGAGCGACGCCATCATAACCGACATGGCCATCCCCACCGCGATAGAGTACGTCAGGCAGAATTCCGACAAGGAGATCCCCGACATAGAGCAGCCGGAAGTGATACTCGACAAATTCAAGGGGCTGGAAAGCGCACAGCCCGAAGAAGTAGACGGCGTTATAAACTCGGTCGCCGACGAAGTGCAAAGGCAACTCGGCGAAGAGCTCATCACGCCCGAAATAAAGGACAACATTGTGACCGCGGTAAGGGACGTATACGACAACACCGTTTCGCAGACCGAGGACGGGACTTTCAGCATAGAGGCCTGCATCTGCATACTGATATCGCAATACATAAACGACGACGGCTCGCTCGAAGACATCTTCGACGAACTGATGCCGTCGACGGGAACGGACGTAAACGAAAGAGCAAACTTTGCGGCCGACTTTGCAGCCGATGACGCGACAGGCACCGAAGAAGGTACTGACGGCGGCAAAAAAGTTTATACGACCTACGACGAGCTGATCTCGGGAATGCTCGAAAACGCCGCGGGAACGAGCGACAACGCCGAGACGGAAGAGGCGATACGGACGGCTCAGTTAGTGATGCTTTTAACGGGCTGCTCCATGCTGTTCAGCGCCGCGATGTGGCTGATACTCGCGATCTTCGCGCTCGTTCACACCTTCACCAAAAACAGGCGCTTTACGATGTGGTACGTAAAACTCTGGGGATTTACGCCCTGCCTGGTGTTCGGCGTAGCGCCCCTGCTCGCCGCCAAGATCGTGCCCGCGTTCGTAGAAGCGGAAACGGCGGCCATCGTGACCACCGCATGCGGCATGCTCTCCACCCTTGCATGGATAAGCGGAGCCTGCTACATACTGTTGTGGCTGATCTCGATATTCTGGGCATTCCCCACAAAGAGAAAGATACGCAGATGCGAAGCACAACTCAGGTACGCTGCGCACTGACGGCAACATAAAAACGAGCGGCCGGATCCCGGCCGCTCGTTTTGTTTTGAAACCATCGATAAAATATCAAGTCATACTTTGAATCCCCAACAACGGCGCCTCTTTACGAGGCGGGGATCCCAGCTCCTCCAAAGCTGCTGAATGTTGCTGTTTTCTTCAAGTTCGGGGCCGGTCTCGAGATATTTGACTCCGAGCTTGATGAGCCCGTCGAGGCACTCGTCTATGACTATCGCCACGGCGCCCGTATTGGCATACTTTGCCGAAACGCCGACGCTCATCATATCGGCGCGTTCTACATGCGTCATGGCTCTTATGAACGAAAGCAACCCGAAGGGTATGATGTGCCCCCTACCCTTGCGCATGGCCTCGCTTATGCGCGGCATCATAAAACCGTACACCACGACGTCGTCGTTTTTGTCGACAACGACGCAGGCGAGCTCGGGCACGAGGATCTGCTTTATCGTGGCCATCTCCCTCCTCTTCTGCTTTTCGTTGAGGGGGCTGGTGCCGAACAGGGGCGCGTACGCCTCGTCGAGCATGTCGAGACACTTCATTATATATTCGTCGAGCTTCTTTTTGTCGTGCTTCATGAGCCGCGCGACGTCGACCGTCCTGAACCCGTACCTCTTTTTCAGCATCCCCGCTATACGCCTGACGCGCATGTCGGGCTCGCCGGGCACCTTTATCTCGTAGCACGTCCAGTCGACCACCTTGTATCCGCCGAGCCTTTTCATGTGCTCCGCGTAATAAGGATAGTTATAAAGCTCTATGTACGCGGCTTCCTTTTCGAAGCCCTCTATCAGCATGCCCTCTTCGTTCAGATCGGAAAAGCTCATCGGGCCGATTATTTCGGTCATCCCGAGCTGTTTTGCCCACTCGAAAAGTTTGGCAAACAGCGCCTTCGTGACCTCGAAATCGTCGACCACGTCGAAGCGGGTGAACCTGAGCTCCTTCCTGCCCGACTTTTCGTTCGAGCCGCGATGCCATATGCCCGCTATGCGGCCTGCTATTTTCCCGTTTTTATAGGCGAGGAACATCCTGCAATCGGCAAAACGGAAGGCGTCGTTCACCGCGGGATCGAATTCGGCAAATTCATCGAAATAGAAATTGGGCGAAGCATACTTGTTGCCCCTGTAAAGATCGATGAGAAATTTAAAAAATTTCTTTTTGCCCCTCTTGTCGCTTAAACTTATTTCTTTTACTTCTATCATCGCATATTCTCCGGCTAAACCGCCAAGCCCGCCATGCGGACGCACGCAACCTTTGAAGCCGCGGCGGATGGCGGTGCCGCCGACAAAGGCGCCGCGTGACTATCCATTTGATTTTACCATTAAATGCGGCCTTTGTCAATTATTTGTCATATTGTAATATTACAGGCAGATCTTAAAAGAAAGAGCCTCAAAGAATGCGCTTCTTTGAGGCAGTCGCTATTCGGTATTGAAACGCGCAGGGCCGTCAACCCTGGGTCGCTGCTTTAAGTTTTAAGTGTTCGCTCGAAATTATCGCTCCCGCGCCTATCACCGCGGCGAGCTGCGGCTCGTCGAACGTATTGACGGTTATGCCGAGCTTTTCGGAAAAATACTCTGCTATGCCGTCCATCTTGCACAGTCCACCCGAAAGGTATATGCCGCTGTGGATAACGGCCGACGATACCTCCGAGGGCAGCTTGGAGATCATGAGAGAAACATACTCTATGATCTTGTCGACGTAGAGCGTGAGGACCTCGTATATGTTGGAAGTGCGCACCGAGACGGTTGCGGGGACGCCGCACGTCGCGTCGTTGCCGTCGACCATCATGGCCTTGTCGTCGTCGGGAAGCAGGCTGCCGACCGTGTTTTTTATGCGCTCGGCGGTGACCGCGCCTATCGTGAGGTTGTAGTTTTCGGCCATGTAGTCGATGATGTGCACATCGATATTGCCGCCGCCGAGATTCATGCTCATGCCGGCTATAACGCCGTCGAGCGAGAACGCCGCCATATCGGTAAGGCCGTAGCCCACGTCGACGCTGAACACGGGAGCGGAATCGCCGAGGGAAACGTTGTGGCCGAGCACCGCCGCGAACGGAGTTTGAGTGAAATAAACTTTGCCTATGCTGCAGGCATCGGCGAGGCGAAGATATTTGCGCTTAAGATCGGGCTTTGCGCCGCAGGGAAGCACGAACACCACCTCCGTGCCGCGCGCACGGCGGGGAGATATTTCGATCTTCGCCAGAAAATACCTGAGAAGGTCGGCCGCGATGTCGGGGTGGACGATATCGCCGTCGGACACGGGATTGATTATATGGGTATTCTGCGCCGCCTTGCCGGTGAGAGCGCGGGCCTTTTCGCCGAGAGATTTTATATTATATCTCTTTGCGCCCGCAAGCTGCTCCACGGCAGCGCACGTGGGCTCGGCGAGAACGACGCCGCAGCCCGCCTTGTAAATTTTTGTGACCCATGAGCCTAAATCGATAGCAAGTTTTATCATATGTCCTCTCTCACTTCCTTGAGCATAGAGCTCACCAGGGCGACGGGCAACCCGACCACGTTGCTGTAGCTGCCGTAATATTCGCGGACTATTCCGCCGTCCTGTATCCCGTAGCTTCCCGCCTTGTCGAGCGGCGAGCCGCTTCCGACGTAGATGTCGATGAAAGCCTCGGAAAGAAGGTTGAACTTTACCTCCGTTTTATCATACTTTACGATCTTTTTATACTTGTTGCGCACGCATACGCCCGTTATCACGTAATGCGTCTTGCCCGAAAGGCGCCTGAGCGTCGCGGCGGCGTCGTCGCGGTCTTTCGGCTTGCCGAGGACTTCGCCCTCGAACACCACGATGGTGTCGCAACCTATCACGGTGCTGCCTGAATGACGGCGAAAGACCTCGTCGCACTTCCTTTCGGCAAGCGAACACGCCATGTCTTCGGGAAAGAGCGAAATATTTACCTCTTCTCCGCAACGGGCGGGATCGACTATAAAGTCGTCCAAAATCTGCGAGAGCAACTCCCTGCGCCGCGGGGAAGCGCTTGCCAATACATATTGCATACGCTTTAACAAATAATGCCGCCAGCAAGCGGCATTATCCCTTTACCATTACAAAATTTCGAGATTTTTGTGGAACGACTTTTTGAATTCCGCGCCTGCCGACATGGCGTCGCGGATTTCGAGAGCGGCGTCGCCCTCCACCTCGGTCTTCATTATCACCGAATCGCCGAGTATATCGCAATTTATTCCCTTGATGCAGCCCGACATGCTCCTGTCTAAGCTCTCGGCTATCCTGAGCATCACGCCGAGGCGCTTTACTATCTCTATATCGTCCTCGCGCAGAATGCTTTTGAAGCGAGCCCAGTCGAGGGCGTTGATGTCTTCCTTTTTGTGGCAGCAGGCGGTGAATGCCGCCATAACTATCTCCCTGTGCGAAACGCCGTACAGGTTGGCGTTCAGGATCATGTACCAGCTGTGGCGCTGATGATTGTAAAATTTTATACGCATGCCGCAATCGTGCAAGGTGGCGGCAACTTTGAGCACTTTGAGATACTGCCTGGGGAATTTGTGGAGCACGCGAAGCTGCTTGAAGAGCTGTATGCTGAGATTGACGACGTGCTCCACGTGATGTTCGTCGCAATCGTACCACTTGACCAAAGTGGTGAGCGAATATGTGAGCACGTCGGAAACGGGCTTTTCTATGGTGGAAGGCAGCGCCTGATTGAACATTATGCCTTCCCTGAGGCCCGCGCCGGATATCGTGAAATTCTCGACGTGCATGTATGCTATGAACGACCTTATGACGGCGAGCGCCGCGGGGAGAATGTCGGCACGCTGCGCCGAAAGCCCCTTTATCTTCTTTTTCTTATCGAGATCGAGCACCTTTATCATGTCGTAAAGGGGCAGGAAATCTTCGGTGAGCATGTTGTAGTTGTGCACGGTATCGAGCGGATATTTGTGCACCATCTTGTTTATCTTGAACAGGTTCCTGAACGAGCCGCCCACGCCTATCATCTGCGCGTCGGAATCGACTTCCGACAGCCACTCCACCGACTTGAGCTGCTCGGTAAAAAATTCCTCTATCTTCGCAGCCTGTTCTTCGGGTTTGGAACCGTCGCCGCAGAACATGTCGGTGAGAGTTACCGAACCGAAGGGCAGCGTTACGTAGTTGAGCATGTTGCGCCTGTTGTAGTAGACTATCTTGGTCGAGCCGCCGCCTATCTCCAAAATTATGCCCTTGGGCACGTCCATCGTGTTGATCACGCCGCGGTAGACCAAAGTGGCCTCCTCTTCGGCGGAAAGCACCTTTATCTTCAGGCCGCAGTTTGCCTGGATCTCGTCGAGAAAGCTGCGCTGATTTTTGGCCTTGCGCACTGCTTCGGTGGCTACGGTTATAATCCTGCCAACGCCGCTGGCGTCGCAGAGTTTGCGGAACATCTTTAAAGTTTTGATAGTCTCGGCGACCCTCTGCGGCTTCAAAAAGCCGTCGCGCTCCATATCCTGCCCGAGGCGAACGCTCTCCTTGAGTTCGTCGACAACCATGAAGTAGCCGTCCTGGAAGAGGTTGACTATCACAAGCCTCGCCGAGTTCGATCCCAAATCAATAATTCCTATCTTTTCCAAAACAAATCACTCCTAAACCGAATTAACCGCACGCATTGCCACACGAGTATTTGTTTGCTCACAAGTTGGATGAGTACAGATAACGAAACAAAGTAAACACAGGGACGCGGCTGCAAACAAAAGCACGCCGCACAGAGAATTTACGGCGTACATGAATGTGCGGACGCAACAGAGAGTTGCCCCGTAATGAGCCATCCCAAGCTATGCTGATTATAGCACATTATTAAAATTTTGTATATATTTTTTGATAATTTTTGTGCAGGTTGCACATGAAAAAAATTTACAAAAATCGACCGCGTGTTATTAATTTGCAAACGCGCCGCAAAATACGACCGAAAGTTACACGACATGCAAAAACAGACAGGCTGCCGGACGGACCGGAGGCCACGTTCACATATCCCCGATCCGCTTCAAACGGACGGGGCACACGAAATCGGGAGCTATCTGTTTGAGAGGCTCAGTCACGAACGGCCTGTTGGCATAATCGGCGTGCGGCACGGTGAGCCCGTCCTCGCAGATTATCTCTCGGCCGTAAAAAATTATGTCGATGTCAAGCGTACGGTCGCCCCAACGCAGGGTGCGCACGCGCCCGCCCTCCTCCTCTATGCGGTGTATCTCCGAAAGAAGAGCGCGCGGCGGAAGATAGGTCTCTATTTCCGCACAGGCGTTGAGGAAGGCGTTTTGCGCCACGCCGCCATAGGGAGCGCTCTCCATGTACGACGAAACTTTTATGACCTTTATCCCGCGCGTTGCGGCGAGCTCGCTCACGGCAAAATCGAGGGCGGCCTTCCTGTCGCCCAAACTCGACCCGAGGGAGAGATATGCGACAACGCGGGCGAGCCGCACTTCCGCCGCCATCGCCTCGAACTCGGCTTTGACCGGCGCCTGTGGCTTCTCCACGCGCATCGTCACATAATTTGCGCGGGGGAACTTTTCGAGCACGGCCTCGGCACACCGCCACGCGAGCGTCTCTATGAGGTCGAACACGTTCTGCGTGGCGACCGCCGCAATCGTCTTGCGCACGGCGGAATAATTTACCGTGAGCGCGACGTCGTCGTCCCTGCAGGCATCGTAAAGATCGCAGCCGACCTCCGCGGAAAACACGCAATCCTGCGGCTCGACCTTTTCGAAATCGTTTACCCCGTGGCAGGTATTTATCCTGAGCTTTTTTATTATCACTTTAC